>JBBRXH010000006.1:0-25036 GCA_038248565.1 Peptostreptococcales bacterium
AGAACTTCTTCAACTGCCTGATGAAATTCTACTTCGCCAGGATTTCTTTTCTTGACTGTTTCAAGATAGTTTTGGATTAATGCTGACATTTTATTTCTCCTTCTATTTATTAAATTTGTGCGGTACTTAAACCTCTACCCTACAAAGATATCATAAGGAAAAATGCTAGTCAATAAGCCCAATTGAAAAATATGGCGATTTTATGAAAACGTTTACATAAATTATGAATTTAGTCAGAATTTTTAAAAAAATCGGACAATTCTAAGTTGCAGAGGCACGTCATTACAGCAATGTCGCTATGTATAAAAATCCAATCTATAGTAAAGGATACAGTCTTTGATGAGAAAACCAACATCTTCCTAAAAAGAGCTCGAACATTCAATCAAATGACCAGGCTTTTTTACTTAGACAGTTCTTTAATGGCAGCCAGGGCTCTGTCGATTTCTTCCTTTGTGTTGTAGGGCGCAAGTCCTATGCGGACAAGACCGCCGCTCTCTCTCAGCCCCAGGACGAAAATCAGTTTACTGGCGAAAAAGTCTCCATCCCAAACAAATAAGCCTTTTGTGGCTAAGTATTCGGCCACCTCTCTTGGTGATCTGCCCTGGACAGTAAAGGATATGGTTGAGGTCCTTGGATGATCTTTTGGCGGGCCATAAACCTTAACACCCTCTATTTTCTCAAGTTCTTCAATCAGATATACCGTTAATGGCTTTTCATAAGCCTCAAGAGCCAGCATCCCTGCAACCACGTTTCGTCTGCGTCCGGATAGACCGTCCAGTTTTTCAGTAAAGTCTGCTGCACAGTCTGCTCCGATGCTGGAGATAAATTCTATAGCTTCGGCAGCGCCTGCGATACCTTCATGATTTAATGTCCCGGTTTCAAACTTTAAAGGCGCCCAGTCTTCCTGCTCTTTGACTTTAATAGTCCTTAAAGCTTCCATTTTTTCTTTTTTTGCATAGAGAATGCCGATATGAGGTCCAAAAAGCTTATAAGAAGAACACATAAGAAAATCTGTATCGATATCACGAACATCAACTGGTCCGTGAAGCACGTAATTTACAGCATCCACCATGGTGAGCGCTCCGACCTCATGGGCCATAGCAACCATTTTCTTAACATCGCTGATGGTGCCGACGCCATTGGAGGCATAGTTAAAAGCTGCCACTCGCGTTTTTCCATTGAGTTTTGAAGCGAAATCCTCCATATCAATGATACATTTTGCAAGATCCACTTTGACATTGCGAATGATAATACCGCGTTCCTCAAGGATTTCCCAGGGCCCCCGGTTACCTTCGTGATCGATATCGGTAATCAGAATTTCATCGCCGGCTTTTAAGTCTCTGGCAATAGCATGGGCAAGGTTAAAATTGATCGTTGTGGCATTGGCACCGAAGGATACTTCCTCAAAACTGCAGCCGAACAGATCTGCGAAGGCCTTTCTGGCTTCGATGAGCATGGCATCGCTTTCAACACTTGTGGCAAAAGCACCATGGATATTAGCATTATGCCAAACCAGGAAGTCTAGAACTTTATCGGCCACACGCTGTGGAACTTGAGTGCCTCCCGGGCAATCCAGATAAGCAGCCGGAAATCCGTTTATGGTTCTGGTCATTGAAGGGAACTGTTTTCTGATCAGTTCAGCATTATAGAGCATGATAATCCTCCTAATCTATGGAGAGCACCGCGCCGGTATTGGCGGAGGTGACAAGTTTTGCATATCTTGCCAGATAGCCTGTTTTAACCTTTGGTTCAGGTTTTATATAGGCGGCTTTTCTCTTAGCAATCTCTTCATCTGATAGTCTGACTGAAAGCTTTCTTCCCGGAATGTCGATATCAATAATATCGCCATCATTAAGAAGACCAATCAGCCCGCCATTCATGGCTTCGGGTGATACATGACCGATGGAAGCGCCTCTTGTCGCGCCGGAAAACCTGCCATCAGTAATGAGCGCAACATCCTTATCAAGCCCCATACCCGCGATAGAGGACGTAGGGCCTAACATTTCCCGCATACCGGGTCCGCCTTTAGGTCCTTCATAACGAATAACGATGACATCGCCTTTTTTAATGATTTTATCAGCTATAGCAGTAACGGCAGCATCCTCAGAGTCAAAGACTACTGCCGGCCCTGAATGAACCAGCATCTCCGGCGAAACGGCCGATTCCTTGACGACGCTTCCGTCAGGCGCCAAATTTCCTCTTAGGATAGCAAGACCGCCTTTGTTGCGATAGGGTTTGTCGATAGGCATAATGACGCTATAATCTCTGACCTTAGCTTCTGAAATATTTTCGCCGATGCTGAGGCCTGTAACGGTCATGCAGTCTTTAATAATCAAATCCTTTTTTGTCAGTTCATTCATAAGAGCAGGGATTCCGCCGGCTCGGTGAAGATCTTCCATATGGTGGAAGCCGCTGGGACTTAATTTGGCAATATAAGGCGTTTGCTCGCTCAATTCATCGAAAACGGCAAGATCCAGCTTGATACCTGCTTCATAGGCGATAGCTGGGAGGTGAAGTACTGTATTGGTGGAGCCTGCCATAGCCATATCAACAGTAATGGCATTTCGAAAAGCCTTTTCGGTCAGGATATCTCTGGGCTTAATATCTTTTTCTACCATCTCCATGACTTTGATGCCGGCCATTTTTGCAAGTCTGATTCTTTCGCCGCTGTCGCTTAAGGCAGTGCCATTGTAGGGAAGCCCCATACCGAGCACCTCAGTCAGGCAATTCATGCTGTTGGCAGTGAAAAGTCCTGAACAGGAACCGCAGCCAGGGCAGGCGGCAAGCGCCACTTCTTCTAGCTCGTCTTCTGTAGCTGTACCATTTTTATAGGCGCCTAATTTTTCCATGATGCTGTTAAAATCCAAAACTTCTCCATTGGAAAAACCGGCACGCATGGGTCCGCCGCTGACGACTACGGCGGGGATATTGAGCCTGGCCGCAGCCATCAGCATGCCGGGGACGATTTTATCACAATTTGGGATCAGTACGAGTCCATCAAAAGCATGGCCTCTGGCCATTGCTTCTATGGAGTCAGCGATGAGTTCGCGGCTGGCAAGAGGGTACTTCATCCCTTCATGGCCCATGGCAATACCGTCGCAAATGCCTATAGCCGGGAACTCGATGGGAGTTCCGCCAGCCATCAGTACGCCTTTTTTAGCCGATTCTGCGATTCTGTCAAGGAGCATATGCCCCGGGACAATTTCGTTTTGTGAATTCACGATTCCGATCAGGGGACGTTCTATTTCCTCTCTTATATAGCCCATTCCATAAAAAAGAGTTCGGACTGGGGCTCCGGAGGGGCCGCTTTTTATCTTCGTGCTATTCATTTTATATATCCTTTCTGATTATAATTCACCCAGTTTGCGACGCAAACTGGCAACAGGTTTATTTTGGGGTTTATTTATTTTACCCCATGTGGTTGCAATATTCAACTCAAATAAGGTATAATTTTATGGATAATAAGCACTAAATACTGGAGTTTCAATCAAATCGCCAAGTTATACAAACAGGCGGCAGATTTTATTTAGAGGAAATGATATGAGAGTAGTGACTGGATCCCAGATGAGGGAAATAGATAAGGCGGCCATAGAAAACATGGGAATCGATGGTCTTGAACTCATGGAAAACGCTGGCAGTGCAATATTCAGCGAAATCATGTCCGGCATCTTAGGATCCATGGACCCAATGGTCCTAGTGGTCTGCGGCGGAGGGAATAATGGCGGTGATGGTTACGTTGCTGCCAGGTATCTTTCCAGGGCGAAGGTCAAGGTCGCAATTTTTTCTACAGTGGACCCAAAGAAACTCATCGGCGATGCCAGGATAAATTATCAGGAATGCTGCAAACTCCCCATAACAATCACCAGCCTTCACGAAGGCATTGAATCCGAGGAAGGATTAGCAGCCTTCATGGCTTTGAGCGATGAGCTTGGCAGGAGCACGATCGTTGTTGATGGCATATTTGGAACCGGAATCAGCAGGGCTGTAACAGGGGTGCCTAAACTGACTATAGAAATGATCAATAAGTGCGGTAAACCGGTTATAGCCATTGACATCCCATCCGGTGTTTCCGCTGATGATGGGTTGGTCCGGGGCACTGCAGTCAGGGCAAATACTACTGTGGCACTTCAGGCACCTAAGCTTGGCTGCCTGATTTACCCCGGTACAGACTATACAGGCAATCTGGTTATTAAAGACATCGGTATCCCCAAGATGTTAATCCAGGAAATAACTAAAACCATAACCCTGATGGATCAGGACTATATTTTGGAATACATAAAGAAACGCCCTAAAAATCTGCATAAAGGCGACTTCGGGAAGGTACTTATTATTGCAGGATCAAAAGGAATGGCAGGGGCGGCAGCACTTTGTGCAAGAGCTGCACTTCGCACCGGAGCCGGACTAGTCCGGGTTGCGGTGAACGATGATATTCTGGATGTGGTTCAAATGCTGATACCTGAGGCGACCTGTTTGCCAAGAGATGAAATAGTTAAAAAAACCTCCGATTATGATGCCATAGTTATTGGTCCGGGTCTTGGCACTGAAGCCGGGACAAAAGAACTGATTATTGAGATTATGGGTGTATTTACCGGTACCCTGATAGTAGATGCAGATGGGCTCAATGCAATAGACGATTTGACTCTATTGCTGAAGTCAAAATCCCGGCTGATTCTTACGCCGCATCCGGGTGAAGCAGGCAGACTCTTAAACTGCATCACTGAACAAATCAATTCCCAGCGCCTGGACTCTGTCAGACAGCTGTCCTCAAAAACTGGTGCGGTGGCAGTGCTTAAAGGGGCGGCTAGTTTAATCGCCATGCCTGACGGAAGGGTTACCATAAATAATACCGGAAACCCGGGAATGGCCACTGCCGGAAGCGGAGATGTTTTATCTGGAATTATTGCTGCTTTGGCCGCCCAAGGTATAGATTGGGAACAAGCAGCTCAAGTTGGGGTCTACCTCCACGGGCAAGCAGGGGATATCATGGCTGGTCAAATCGGTGAGTATGGCCTTATCGCTTCCGATTTATGCGTTGGCGTCGCTCTCGCCATTAATTCAATCGTTCATGAGGCTAAGTAGATAAGACCTTTGTTATAGGATAAAAAATAATATGTAATCAGAAATAGGAGGATCCCATGAAAAAAACCACTTTCATCGCAATCATCGCCTGCGGTATTATAGGGTTTACCGCTGTATCGGCAGCTGCAACCTATACACCTGGATCTTCCCAGGACCCGGTGGTTACCAAGAGCTATGTGGATAGTAAACTGGCAGAATTGAAAACACTTATTGGACAAGGTACCGGAGGCAATGGGTCTTCCTATGCGCCTCTGCAGATCATAGCCGGCAAAACCCTTTTGGGCGGAGAAGGCACTGAAATCATCCTGAGAAGCGGTGAGGCGACAGCCATTGATAATGGGGCAAACGGCATTTCAGACATCACAGCAGGAAAAGATATCAGAACCGGAGAGCCTATCGTTCAAAATCATTTGCTGCTGATTCCAAGGGAAGATGGCAGAGGATTGAAAGCAACCACAGAAATCTGGGTTTTGATCAGAGGAAGCTATCAGTTAAAATAATGGGGGAAAGACGTTCATGAATGCATTTTTAAAGGAAAATAAAATACTGGTCAGCCTTTCAGTATTGGGATTAATCGTAGCGCTAGTTGTGATTTCAGGCAGAATGGCCATTGAGCACAAGGCAAAAACCTATGATATGATTCTGGATTATCAGGAAGCCTTTACAATGTCAGCACAGTCAGAGCATGATATAGCCTGGTGGCTTAAAGAATTTCAAACTATGGGATTTGATAAAGTCGGTCTTGCGGAAGAGAACCTGGAAACACTGATGGCGAATAGAGATATAGCCATTAGCGCAAAAATGATGCGAACAGTGCTGGATCAGCTGAACTGGAAAAATGATTACCCGAAAGGATTTATTGAAGCACTGAATACTAAGGGCTTTGATGAGTTTGATGTTTTAATAGAAGCTGGAACCCAGGAAAGCTACAGCTTTGTGGCTCAGGCATTAACGAAGCGGTATCAGGAAAAGCAATACCTTCTTTATCCGGAAGGAAACGGCGGCTATATCCTTTTAAACGGAACAGCTAAAAATGCCTTGTATTCAGAAAAATATAAGGAAATGAATTCCAAGAGGATTGGATTCGTCGAAAAGGATAAAATCATCAGCTCAAAACTGATGTATATAAGCCTTGGCCTTTTACCCGAAAAAGTTGAAAAAATTGAAAGCGCAGGTATGCAGGTCATCCCCAGGACCGCCGGTTATAATGGATGGAACGATAAAAAATTTGCCGAGGCGGTTTTTGCAGACTATAAGAATTTAAAATCAGTGCCGGCCTATGCGCTATTTTCCGGTGAGGAAACCATCGGCTTTGATGATGGCACCGAGGCGACTGTAAATTTTCTAAACGAAAACAAGATCAAAGTCGGATTGATAGAAAATACAACACAGCTTCAGAATATCATGCAGCAGGGTCTGATCGATATTGTCAACAGGACCCAATTCAACACTGTAAGGGTATTCACGGTTTGGAATTATATTCAAAACAGATATCAGTACTACGGTTATAGTGGTACTGAGGAAATTGAGAATACTTTATATAGAGCTGTAGTCGAAAGAAATATTAGGGTTATCTACTATAAGCCCATCATGGATTTTAAGGACAACCACGTCTATATTACCGATCCGGAAATCTACGAAACTATGTTCAAAAAGTTAGAAGCAAGACTGACCGAGCAGGGGTTTACCTTGGGACAGGCTTCGGCCATGGGGTCGAATCCCGTTTCTACCATATTTAAAATGCTTATGGCCTTAGGTGTTGTGGCTGCGGCTGTTCTGCTCATCAGAACGATTCTGCCAATCAGCAGGAAAATGAAGCTGGGCCTATTTGTACTGGGCGTCTTGGGAATTGCCGGGATTTATGCCATCCTGCCCGGCATCACATTAATCCTCACAAGTTTTGCAGGCGCAGTCATCTTTGGCTGCCTTGCGATAGTTTTTGTTATGAAGCAAAGCAAGGATTATGCTGATTCATCGGATAAAGATGAGAAACTGACAACAATTATTTTAAAGGGTATTTTGGTATTGTCGGGCGGCGTCTTAATTTCGCTTTTAGGTGGGATGATTACAGCTGCACCTATATCCGATATCGGCCACATGCTGGAAATAGATATATTCAGAGGCGTCAAGGCTGCCCAATTATTGCCCATTGCATTCTTCCCCCTGGCGTATCTGGCTTACTATGGCTTCGGGATTTTGAAGACAAAACCCGGAGAACTTGAATTCAGGGATCTCAAGGATATGATGAACAGCAGTATTAAAATTTGGATGGTTGTCCTGGCCCTCATAGGCGGCGCACTCGGCGCCTATTATATCTTAAGAACCGGCCATGATTCCGAACTCGTA
The DNA here is from genome assembly GCA_038248565.1 of Peptostreptococcales bacterium. Lineage (GTDB taxonomy): Bacteria > Bacillota > Clostridia > Peptostreptococcales > Anaerovoracaceae > JBBRXH01. The sequence continues at coordinate 7,426 of JBBRXH010000006.1, forward strand.
CCATCAACCTTCGAAATGCTCATGCGCAATACACTGGAAGCGGATTTAATTGCAAGGCCCAGAACCAAGGAATTCCTCTTTGCATTTCCCGCCATTATGCTGCTGGTCTACACTTCCATTCGCAGGTTTAAAATCTGGCCCATCGTATTTGGCTTAGCATCGGTGATTGGTCTGACTTCAGTAATCAATACCTTTATGCACATTAGAACACCACTATATTTAGGTCTTGCGAGAACGGGATATTCTCTTGTTTTCGGACTGGCAATCGGGATCATCGCAATCTTCATTTTTGAAGGCATTTACAGATTATATAAAAAAATGGAGAGGCAGCGCAAATAAGATGCATAAAATAGTCATATCCGGATACTATGGTTTCAATAACATCGGTGATGAATCGATACTCAAGGCGGTTGTCGATAATCTGAGAGAGCGTCTTTCTGATATTGACATCACTGTGCTTTCTCAAAATCCGGCCTCCACAGCCGAAAAATACAAGGTACATTCGGTGGACAGAAAATCCCTGGTCGCGATTTTTACTGCCATAAAACGCTGCGATTTACTGATCAGCGGTGGAGGAAGCCTTCTGCAGGATGTTTCCAGCAAAAAAAGCATCATCTATTATCTGGCAATTATGTGGATCGCCAAATTGCTCGGCAAAAAGGTTTTTATCTACAGTCAGGGTATAGGGCCAATCATTACGAAATTCAACCGAGTTCTGACGGCTATGACCCTGAAAATGGCCGATGGTATCGTCGTTAGAGATGATGCATCAAAAGAATTTCTTATGGAAATCGGTATAAAGGCCTCAGAAATCCATGTTACGGCAGATCCGGTGCTGCGTCTCAAAAAGGCCGAATTAGACAAGGGCCTGGATATTCTTATCCGGGAAGGCTTTGTGCGGGATCCTAATAGACTTACCATTGGCTGGGCCATCAGAGAAAGGAAAACGGAAAGCAATTTTGTGGATGAACTCTGTGATGCCATGAATGCATTATATGATAAATATCATGCACAGATCGTCCTGATTCCATTCCATTATTCTGAAGATATGGCGGTAATCCTAAAAATCAAGGAGCGTTTGGGAGATAAGGTGACCTGCATTGAACATAAATATCTGACGGAAGAAATGCTCAGTATTATTGGGAACATGGATGTCCTGGTCGGAGTCCGCCTTCATTCAATCATTCATGCTGCCATAATGGGCGTACCAATGATCGCCATTTCCTATGATCCTAAAATCAATTCCTTCATGCATTCCATCAATCTTAAAGCCATGTGCAGCGTTTACGACTTCAAAAGCGAATTCTTCATGGAAGAATTTGAAAAGACCCTAAACAACGCCGAGACAATCAGGGAAAAAGTGCAAAAGGAAATAGAAGTCTTGATCATCAAACTCAATCAAAATGAAGAACTTATTAAGGCGCTGTTAAACAATGAGGTAGCACATAATGAATAAAAAATTTGACATCTTAGGAATCCCCGTGGACCGGGTCGATTATCAGGAGTCTTTGGATATTTTTGACGGATTTATGAAGGGAAACAGCTTCCGCTTCATCGTTACCCCCAATTCGGAAATTATCGTTAATGCCTCAAAGGATATAAATTTAAAAAATATCATTCAAGCCGCAGATTTAGTCATACCAGATGGGATAGGCCTTGTCTACGCTTCGAAAATTTTAGGAGCGCCGCTTCATGAACGGGTGACAGGTATTGATTTTTTAGGCAGAACATTGGCTTATCTGGAAAAATCAGGGCAGTCCGTTTTTTTTCTGGGCAGCAAACCCGGCGTTGCCGAACTGGCCGCACAAAAGATTCAGGAAAAGTACCCGGCACTCAAGATCGCAGGTATTGCTGACGGTTATTTTAAGGCGCATCAGGAGCAAGGGATCATTGATGAGATCAACAGCAGTGGGTCTGATTTTTTATGTGTGGCTCTGGGTTCACCCAAGCAGGAGGAGTTCATCTACCGGCACAGACACGAATTCAAAGCTAAAGCTGCCATCGGTGTTGGAGGCAGTCTGGACGTTTGGGCTGGCGTGCTTAAGAGAGCACCTGAGTTTTACAGGGATAATGGCCTGGAATGGCTTTATAGATTCCTTCAGCAGCCGAGCAGATACAAAAGAATGGCTGCGCTGCCACTGTTTATCCTAAAAGTGCTATTTACGAAATTTAACAAAAAAAATGTCTGAGCGGATTACCCCGCTCTTTTTTATTAAAATATAAATAGGCGGAGCCATTTTAGATAAATTACATGAATCAATAAATACATATATTTACAATTTGAATAAATTGTGTATAATATACTACATCAAAAGGTGTTTCAATTATTAAAGGAGACCAACTATGCAAAGACTGGTTGAGCGTGACGACCAACAGGAACTCTATTCTCTAGCCGATAAGGCGCGGATCGGGATAATAGGCATATCGGATGGTGCCGGTGTGAGTTTTATTACCTTGTGCCTGGCAAAGGCTATAAGCGGTTATGGTCTATTGCCGGCAGTCCTGGAGCTTGGAAAAGGATCTTCCTATGATGCCATCGGCATTGACAAAAGATTTGCAGAAAAAGAGTTTTTCTCATTTCATAAAGCCATAAATGAAGGCGTGAAAATCAGGAACAGAAGCAATGTGGATGAAAAGATCAACTGGATTCTCCGGGGACCCTGTGAATCCGAGATCAGGTTAAGTGGCAGTAACATGCAAAGAATGATCAACAATATAGCCGGTGATGTTATTCTCTGCGATTTTTCCGGCATCAGGGTTCACAGCACCAATGAGACTTTTATCCTGGAAATTCTAAAAGAAATGGACGCAGTAATCGTTGTAATCGATCCGATGCCTTCCAAGATGATTCCATCCTATAACCAGCTCCAAACAATTCACAGAGAGTTCAAGGAAGCGATTTATGTCGTCAATAAGAACAACCGGGGAGTCAACACCAATGAAATGATGAGATTTCTCAGGATCAGAAGACCGGTGTTTCTGCCTTTGGTTCCCCCGGAAGATTTATACGCTGCTGAATATTGCTGCAAAATCGCCTATGGCACCACAGAAGTCAAAAAAATCCTTTATGCGCCAATCAGGGAAATCTTGAGAAGAGCAATTCCGCAGGAAATTATTAAGTTTAATTGAATTTTCATTAATCTAGGGCAGGCCTGGTATAAGCGATGAAACCGAACTGTTTTTCAGCCTGTAATATACTTGTAATAAAATTAAGTGTTCTATAAGCGGCCCGGATAGACTATAATCTATGTAGGAATTAATACCCAAGACGGCATGTTTTTATAAGTGAGGCTTAAGTTCATGATAATATTTGAAAATGTAACAAAGTTTTACGGCAGCAATGTTGGCGTAGAAAATATTACTATTCGCATAGATAAGGGAGATTTTGTTTTTTTGGTCGGATCAAGCGGAGCCGGTAAATCGACTTTTATTAAACTCATGCTTAAGGAGATCGATGCAGACTCGGGCAGGATATTTATCGACGGTATAGAGGTTACCGGCCTTGCTAACAGGCATATCCCTAAACTTCGCAGAACCATTGGTATAGTCTTTCAGGATTTCAGGCTGCTGCCCAAAAAAACGGTCTATGAAAATGTGGCTTTTGCCATGGAAATTGTAAAGTTCAGCCAGAGGTCTATAAAGAGGCAGGTACCTCAAGTTTTAAGCCTTGTCGGTATCAGCTCCAAGGCAAGCAAATACCCCCATGAGCTTTCAGCCGGAGAACAGCAGAGAGTTGCTATTGCGCGGGCTATAGTCAATAATCCGACGGTTTTGATCACGGATGAACCTACGGGAAATCTTGATCCGGATACGGCCTGGGAAATCATGAAACTGCTTACCCAGATCAATATGCGTGGAACCACCATTGTTATGGTGACCCATGCTAAAGATATCGTTAACAAGATGGGAAGACGGGTAATCGCCATAGACGATGGACATGTCATCAGAGATGAAGCAGAGGGAGTATATGGGTATAATGATTAGAAATATAGGCTATGCCATTAAACAGGCATTTCTTCAAATAGTGAGAAACAGGTCCATGAGTACGGCGTCACTTTTCTCAATTACCGCTATGCTGCTGATTTTAGGCTTGTTTTTTATATTGGCGGTTAATGTGAATCTGGTTTCCGAAAACGCAAAAAAGCAGTTCGATACCATTCAGGTTTATCTGCTTGATACCACAGAATGGCCTCCCATCGCCGATATGATCCAGAAGCTGGATGCAATGCCTGAGGTAAGCCTTGTTGAATTTGTCAATAAGGATCAGGCGCTTTTGGAGCTCAAAGCGCGTTGGGGAGATAATGGCTACCTGCTTGACGGACTCAATCAAAATCCACTGCCTAATTCGATAAAAGTCAAAGTCACAAGGCTGGAGGATGCGGATAAGGTGGTAAGCCTTGCCAAGACGTTTACAGGTATTGAGGATATAAAATACTATCAGAGTACCGTGGATAAGCTGATCAGCGTAACCGACTCCATTCAGATGGCAGCGATGATTATCATAGCCTTTCTGGTGATTGTTTCAGTGGTCGTCGTATCGAATACAATTAAATTGACAGTGCTGGCCAGAGAAAAAGAAATCAGCATTATGAAATATGTTGGGGCGACAAACTGGTTTATAAGGGGACCATTTCTGACAGAAGGCATTATTATGGGACTAATTTCCGCCGGTATAGCTGCTGGTGCAGTCGCCTTCATTTATTCGAAAATCGTTGAAAACTTTTCCCAGCAGACAGCAGTGCTTTTTTCCTCGGGCATGGTTTCGGAAGGATTCCTGATTGGTAATCTTATTTGGATATTTATAGCTCTGGGCATCAGCATTGGGGCGCTGGGCAGCATGCTTTCCATGAGAAGGTTTCTGGATACATAAAAGGAGGATTCATTATGAGGAAGTTCATTGCAGTATTTGTGATTATGACGCTCGCTTTATCAGGTTTAACCTGCAGCTTTTCCTATGCAACTGATGAACAGGATAAGCTGAGTCAGGTGAACGACCGCATCGATGATACCATCAAGAGACTCAATGAGGGCAAAAAAAAGGAGAAGACTCTCAGTGGACAGATTAATGTGTTAAGCAGTCAAATCAAAACCCAGGAAAAGGAAATAGCCGTCATTCAGGGCAATATGAACCAGACGAGCAATAAGATTTCAGCTGCCCAGAAATCTCTCAATGAAACTAAAAAAAATATGGAGCAGCAAAATGACAGCTTGAATAAAAGGCTTAGAGCTATGTATAAGAATGGCGACATTGGTCTTATTGAGATCTTACTTGGATCTGAGAATATGTCAGTATTTATGACAAATATCGATATGGTGCAAAAGATTTTTGATAATGACGTTGAAGTTCTGAAATATATTAAAGATAAATATGCACAAATAGATGCCCAGGCAAAGGCTCTGATTGCACTGCAAAATCAGCTGAATGCTCAAAAGAAGAGCGAAGCGGATCAGCGTAAAGCCCTCGAGGGAAACCGCGGCCAGGTTTTCACCCTCAAGGCGGAGGTGTCCAAGCAGAACAAGGAACTTGAGCGGCAAATCGACGAATTGAACAGACAGGCAGATGAGCTGATTGCAAAAATAAGGGCCCTTCAGGGAGATCAGGCTTATACCGGCGGTATCTTCACCTGGCCGGCTCCTGGTTATACGAAAATAACCTCTGCTTTTGGCATGAGAGTGCATCCAATTTTAAAAGTCAAAAAAATGCATACAGGAATAGACATCAGCGTCCCTTCAAAATCAAAGGTAGTAGCTGCAAATGCAGGTAAAGTAATCATGTCAGCCTGGTATGGCGGTTATGGCAATGTCATCATGATTGACCACGGCGGTGAAATAGTGACGCTGTATGGTCATAATTCCAGCCTTGTCGTTAAAAATGGGGAAACCGTTAAAAAAGGACAGCTTATAGCGTATTCGGGCAGTACCGGCAATTCTACAGGGCCACATGTCCATTTTGAAGTGCGTGTCAACGGCAAGTATGAAAATCCTATGAATTGGCTAAAATAGGCAAATAAAAAAACAGCGCGGAGCATCTTCTCTGATGGACTGCAGCTGTTTTTTTTAGGTTGACCAACTTGAGCAGGAGAGATTTGATGAAAAAGAAGTGGATCATAAAGCAAGCCGTTGGAGTTAAACCGATTGAAGGTGTTTCGGCGATCCTTCAGCAAATTCTTGCAGCGAGAGGCATTCAGTCTGAAACAGACGTCAGGGAATTCATATCGGATAAACCCAAATTGACCTTTGATCCTTTTTTACTTAAGAATATGGATCAGGCCGCAGATGCCATCATAAAAGCCGCTGAAAGCAATAAAAGGATCTGTATCTACGGAGACTATGATGCAGATGGCATAACAAGCATCTGCCTGATGTTGGAGTTTTTGTCCCACTTTTCTAAAAATCTGACCTATTATATCCCCTCGAGGGTTGAAGAGGGATACGGGCTAAATCTGGAAGCAATCGGTCTCATCAAAAATGACGGAGTTGATCTGATCATTACGGTGGACTGCGGAAGCACCGCTTTATCAGAAATAGCCTATGCCAAGAGTCTTGGTATGGCTGTAATCGTTACCGATCATCATACCGTGGGGGATAGCCCCCCTGATTGCCTATTGATCAACCCAAAACAGGAAGGCTGCGACTATCCCTTTAAGGACTTATGTGGCTGCGGCGTCGCCTTTAAACTCGCTCAGGGAATACAGCGAAGGAGCGGCATGGACAAGTCGGTCCTAACCGGTCTGCTGGACCTCGTTGCCATAGCAACTATTGGAGATATCGTTGCCCTGCTGTCTGAAAACAGGACTCTAGTTAAATATGGCCTTGAAGTCATTAACCAGGGGAAAAGAGAGGGCATCATGAGACTCGCCAAGGCAGCTGAAATCGCCGCAAGTCCAATTAAATCCTATCAGATCGCCTATATCATTGTGCCCCACCTGAATGCTGCCGGGCGCATGGCTGAGGCAGAGGCTGGGGTCAGATTGTTTACAGCTAAAAGCAGCAAGGCAATCCAGGATGCAGCTTTGACTTTAGCCAGCAATAATACTGAGAGAAAAAAAGCTCAGGAAGAGACATATAAAAAAAGCATATAAATAGTTGAAAAGCGGCATATAACAGATTATTTTATCGTCATTGATGCGGGAGACGCTCATGAGGGGATCACGGGCATCGTTGCCGGAAAAATCAAAGAGACTTATAACAGACCCGTCATCGTTGTGACAAAGTCGGGTGGAGATGCGTTTCTCAAAGGGACGGGCCGCAGTATAGAGGGTATCAATATTTATGAATTGATGAAGAAGCAGGAATCCCTATTCTTAAAATTTGGCGGCCATGCTGGTGCTTGCGGGTTCCTCATCAAGACCGAAAACCTGGCTCAGCTTCGCGATAATCTCAACATCGCACTATTGGAAGTTTATGCGCAGGATAGCGATTTATTCCAAAATAAACTGATGGTTGATGCATCCCTTAAAATTGGAGATGTCAGCCTGGGGCTGATCGAAGAACTCAACAGGCTTGAGCCTTTTGGCTATAAAAATGAGAGACCGGTATTTGAACTCCCGGCTGTGATGATCAGTCAGGTTTTTTTCATGGGAGAAGATAGGCAACATGCGAGGCTTAATGTCTCAGATGGTCTCAATTCAATAGATTGCATCCTATTCAACGAAGCAGGAGATTATTCAGCTGAGCTTGAAAAGGGCAAGATTGTATCACTGGCCGGCTACCCTGATATTAATATTTGGAACGGTATCAGTAAAATTCAGTTTGTAGTTAAAGATATAAAATGCTATATTAAGAGAGTCGATTAATATTAAAGGAGACTGTACAAACAATGCTGATGATGAAAAAAAGAAGCCTTGCCTTGATTATCATAGTCTTTATGGTAATTTCTTCTGTGGGCACGGGAGCTGTTCTGCTTATAATGGGTATTTCCACAAATAACTTCATCGTTATCTCAAAAGCGGATTATACCGATTATCAGACCATAAAAAAAGATTACGCTACTTTATTTGATCTAGAAAAATATATTCACGAAAACTACTATCTTCCGGTGGAGGACTCAGCCCTTAAGGAGGGTATGTACAAGGGTCTCTTTATGGGAATAGGGGATCCATATTCTTCTTATTTAAGCAAGAAGGAATATGATGACATCATGACTTCCAGCAGCGGAGAATTTCAGGGCATCGGCGTAACGATTGCGCCGGATGAAAATGGATATATCAATGTCATCTCTCCCATCGAAGATACACCGGCTGAACGCGCCGGAATCAAAGCCGGAGACAAGATCGTCAAAGTCAATGACAAGGAATACTCGGCAGCTACCATTAATGATGCCGTGACGGCTATGCGGGGAGAACCCGGAACCCAGGTGAGCATAGCAGTTTTACGCAAAGGCGATATCGTTAATTATAAGCTGACCAGGTCCAATATCATTTTGCAATCCGTTAAATCAGAAGTGATCGACAAAAATATCGGCTATATCAGAATCACTACCTTTGATGAAAAAACAGGGGCAGAATTTAAGAATCACCTTAGAGACCTTGAAACTGCAAAAGTAAAAGGTATTATACTTGATCTGAGGGATAATCCGGGAGGGGTGGTGGATGCCAGCGTTGAAATCGCTGATGCACTCCTTGGGGCCGGCACAATCACTTATACTGAGGATCGGGCGGGTAATAAAGAATATTATAAGTCAGATGCCGCGAAACTCTCAATTCCTTATGTCGTTCTGATCAATAAGGGATCAGCCAGCGCTTCTGAAATATTGGCGGGGGCAATTAAAGACTTTAAATCAGGGATTTTGGTTGGGGAAACCACCTTCGGAAAGGGAATCATCCAAAGAATCTCACCATATGGCAATGAGGGCGGCGGAATCAAGCTGACCGTTATGCAATATTTCTCACCAAAGGGGAATGTGATCCACAAGAAAGGGGTCACCCCCGACATCAAAGTAGATATCCTTGAGATAGACTATGTCAACGGTATCCTACCCAGAGAGAACGACAAGCAGTTCAAAAAAGCCATAGAGCTACTGCAATAGTGAATTAAAGGAGATTATATGAGAATTGCACATGTTACAGCAGGCGTAAGGGGATTAGCAACATACGCGCTCAATCAGTACAATTATTTTGACAAACAGGACAATGTAGAGACTTTGATTGTTACTTCCGCGAAATGGAGGAAGCAGGCGATACCTGTTTATGAGCCCGATTCTTTTTTAATCGGTAAAATATTTCCATGGCCAAAGCATGTTAAAGAAATAGAAAAGAAGTTGGTGGGATTTTCGCCGGATATCCTTCATCATCACCATCCTTCCGGCAGGCTTGACTTTCATATCGCAAAATTTCAGAAAAAATTAAACGTACCAATGCTATGCACGGTCCACATGTCCGTAGGATCAAAAAAATATTTTGTCGATAAAGTGATGAACAGATTTTTCCTGACGGTCAGAAAGAATTTTGCCGATGTGGATGTCTATGTGGCGATCAGCAAGTATGTTCAAAAACAGCTTGAAGAAATTGGCGGAGTCCCAAAAGAAAAAATCGTTTTGCTTTATGCAGGAGTTGATCATACCGTATTCAAACCCATCGAACGGGTACCCCATGATACGCTTGAAATCTCCTTCATCGGTCAGGTCATGCACGAAAAAGGCATCGATCTGCTGATCAATACAGTAATAGAATTGGCTAAGGTCAAAAAAGTTAAGCTTAATATCATAGGGGATGGAACACTTAAAACGCTGCTTCAAAAGAAAACCCGCAAAAATCCTGAAATAAACTGGGTCGGCTATTTAAAGGGACAGGATAAAGTTTCAGAGTTTTATGCCAAATCTGATGTGGTGGTTCTGCCAAACAGATGGGATGAAGCCTTCTCCTATATTCCACTGGAGTCTATGGCCTGCGGAACAGCTATCATTGCCTCAAAGGTAGGTGGAAATGCCGAAGCCATCGTCGAAGGGGAAACTGGACTTCTGATCGATGTCGGCGATAGCGATGCGCTTTATAAACTGCTTAAAGATACTGAAATGGAAGACTTCTGGGAAATGGGCCGCAAGGGACGCGAGCATGTCTTAAAACACTTTACTTTGGATATATTTGGGCAGAAGTACCAAAGGTTATACGAAAACCTGATGAGAAACCCAGATGTCATCGAGCAGATTGATTGAGGTTTATATGAAGTATGATGTATTAGTTGTTGGGGCAGGCCTTGCTGGAAGTACAGCAGCCAGACTTCTTGCGGAAAAGGGCAAAAAAATCCTCGTCATAGAGCAAAGACCCTATGTTGGCGGAAATTGTCTTGATTTTACAAATGAAAGCGGTATTATAGTCCATCAATATGGCCCTCATATTTTTCATACCAATAACAAACCAGTTTGGGACTTTGTCCAGCGTTTCTCAAAATTCAACCACTTTCAACATACAGTTTTGAGCTTTGCTGAAGGGAGATTTATTCCATTCCCGATTAATCGGGATACAATTTGCAGTGTTTTCGGTGTGACGATCTCTGTCGGAGAAGTCCATGAATTCCTTTCTGCTGAAGTGGGCAAATCAACTTTCAACAGCCCGCCGAAGAATTTTAGAGATGCAGTTGTTGCCCAGGTCGGAGAGAAACTCTACGACTTATTCTTTAAAAATTATACCCTAAAGCAATGGGAAAAGGATCCTGAGGAGCTGTCTCCCGAAATAGCAAGCCGTATACCGGTGCGGGAGAATAGAGACCCCAGGTATTTTACGGATAAATATCAGGGTATACCGGAGCTGGGCTATTCAGCCATGATCAATAATATGCTGGATCATCCGGCTATCACAGTGCTTTGCAATACTGACTACGCAGCCATTAAAGATGAGGTCCAAAGTGAAATGACTGTTTATACCGGTAAGCTGGACGTATTTTTCGATCAGGTATACGGGGAACTGGACTATAGATCTGTGAAATTTGATTTCGAAACAAAAAATGTTGAATTCTATCAGCCTGCTGCTGTCGTCAACTATCCAAATGATTATGATTTTACGCGGATTACTGAATTCAAACATTTTACCGGAGTAAAGCAGCCCGTCACTACCATTTGCCGGGAATTTCCGTCGGCCCAGGGAGAACCCTGTTATGTAGTCATATCCGATGATAATCTCGAGAAACGGGCTAAATATATATCCGAATCAATACAGCTTGAAGAGTCAGGAAAGTTTACTTTTGTCGGCCGTTTGGCCGAGTATAAGTATTACAATATGGATCAGGTCATCGATAGCGTTATGAAGAAAATTGATCAGAATTTCGATTAAATGCTCTTCGTCTAACATACTGGCCAAGCACCAGAAGCTCGTGAGCCCAAATGGGTGTGGTAGCCAATACTATCAGCGATAACCATTCCTTTAAACTCAAGGCTACCGTTCCAAACATAGCAGTTAGGAACGGTATTTCTGTTACACTGATCTGAAGCGTCAGCCCAAGGAAGAAGGCTAAGATCATAGTCTTGTTGGCGAGATGGTTAAATCTAAAAATGGACTTCTTAAGGTCGCGCATACCAATGGCATGAAACAGTTGAGACACAGCTAAAGTTGTAAAGGCATAGGTTTGTGCCCTGATATATATTTCGGGATCCGCAAGAGCGATTTTGATCGCTTCGAAGTTAATGCTCTGGCCTTGCATTGACAAATAGGCCATTGCCGGAATCAGAAATGCAAGCAAAGTGATGGCGCCTATGACTGCACCAAAGAATAAGGTAAAAGCTAACCCGCCATTGGCAAAAAGGTTTTCCTCGGGATTTCTTGGGGCTTCCCTCATACTATCCCTGTCCTTTGGATCAACGCCAAGAGCAAGACCTGGCAGGGAATCTGTTATCAGATTAACCCAAAGAATATGGATTGCTTTTAGGGGAGATGCAAAACCCACACTAATTGCTATAAACATGGTGATGATCTCTCCGAAATTGGAAGACAACAGAAATAAAACAGATTTCCGGATATTGCTGTAAATAGTCCGCCCTTCCTCTATAGCCTTTTGAATGGTAGCAAAATTATCATCCGTTAGCACCATATCGGCAGCACTCTTGGCAACATCGGTTCCTGTGATCCCCATAGCAACGCCAATGTCTGCTGCTCTTAGAGAGGGGGCATCATTGACGCCGTCTCCAGTCATGGAAACGATATGGCCGTGGGATTTAAAAGCTTTAACAATCATAACCTTATGCTCCGGAGATACCCTGGCGAAGACGCGAAGATTAGGAACAAGTTCGTTCAGCTCAACCTGAGATAGAAGACTGAGCGCTTCACCATCTATGCACTGGTTTTCCGTTTCCGCGATGCCAAGTTCTCTGGCAATGGCATAAGCGGTGTCCTTATGATCCCCTGTAATCATAATGGTTGTCACAAAGGCCTCCTTGAAAATTCTAACGGCTTCTTTTGCTTCGGGTCTCGGTGGATCGATCATGCCCACTAATCCAACAAATACCAGACCTTCCTCAGAAGCCTCGGTGTCATCTGCTTTAACGGCAAGAGCAAGGACTCTAAGCGCTGAATAAGCCATCTCCTTAGATGCGGCATATATTTTATCTTTATCTTGCTGAGTGATTGGCCTGGCTTTACCGTCGATAATAATATCAGTACACTGATGAATAATCCTATCCATAGCCCCTTTAGTGTAGCTTATTGGGCTTCCATCCTCACCCTTATGTACTGTTGTCATCATCTTTCGATCAGAATCAAAAGCTAGTTCGTTGATCCGGGGGGTTCTCTGTTCCAGACTCTCTTTTGTGACGCCTAGTTTTAACCCCATATCAAGGAGTGCAAGCTCTGTTGGGTCGCCAAACCTAGTCCCTGATTCGAAAGTCGCATCGGTGCATAAAACGAATCCTTCAATAAGAAGCTGATGGGACTTTAGATCAAGACGCGATGCATCAATCAGGTTTTCATTTAAATAAATCTGTAGGACGGTCATTTTATTTTGGGTAAGGGTACCGGTTTTATCTGAGCAGACAACACTGACCGATCCTAAGGTTTCCACTGCAGGCAGTTTCCTGACTATGGTATGGACCTTGGCCATGCGCTGAACACCAAGAGCGAGCACAATTGTCACTACGGCAGGAAGCCCTTCCGGGATGGCAGCGACAGCAAGGGAAATAGCTGTCAGCAGCATTTCTGCTAGGTCTCTTCCCTGTAATAAGGCAATAACGAAAAGAAGGATGCAAAGTACAACTGCAACAATACCAAGTAAAAAACCAAGGTCGCCCAATCTCTTTTGAAGAGGGGTGAGTTCATCAACTGACTCATTGATCATTTTGGCTATTTTGCCGACTTCAGTGCCCATACCTGTATTTATAACAACACCTTCACCACGGCCATAGCTAACGGATGTGGAGAGATAAGCCATATTGATACGGTCACCCAGAGGTTCATCGGTTTTAGAAAGATAGTCTGCATCCTTTTGGACCGGCACAGATTCTCCAGTTAGAGCGGACTCTTCAATTTGAAGATTGATGCTGGATGTTAATCTCAAATCTGCCGGGACGATGCGTCCGGCTTCTAACAGGACCATATCGCCAAGCACCAACTGGGATGCAGGGATTTCAATCTTTTTTCCATCACGACGCACCATAGCTTGAGGGCTGGACATCTTTTTTAAAGCTTCGAGAGATTTTTCGGCTTTACCTTCCTGAATCATCCCGATAATAGCATTGAGTAAAATTACCGCGAGGATGATTATGGCATCACTGAACTCCCTGAGAATTCCGGAAATAATAACAGCTGCGAACAGGATATAAATCATGGGATCCCTAAGCTGCCCAATAAACATCTGAAAGTATGTTTTTGGCTTTTTCTCCTGAAAGGCGTTGGGGCCATACTTAACAAGCCTCTCGGATGCTTCCGCTTCAGTAAGGCCTATCATCTGATCCACCTGAATTTGTTTAAGAACATCTTCAATAGTCTTTTGCTCAAACATACTAATCCTCCAATGATGCATATATCGTGCATACTCAATAAAAAAGACCTCTAACATGGGCGCCGTTAAGCGTGCTGCATGCTAAAAGTCTGGTTACCTAACGGACTTATGGCCAAGCAGGTTGACTGCCAAGATGTTGACCATAAATTCAAAACTACTCCCTTTTGCTCTTCAAGTTTAGATTAAAAAATATTGGTTGTCAAGCAAAAGCAGAAAGACTATAATCATACTGTAAAGCGATAAAGCGATACGGATAAGGATGTGGATAGTATGAGTTATGATTCGAAGTTTAAAAATCAGGCTACTGATGATTTGTTCAAAGCGATATTGACCCTTGAAGATGAGGAAGATTGCTACAGGTTTTTTGAAGATATCTGTACTATAAATGAAATCCATGCATTGGCTCAAAGACTTCAGGTTGCAAAACTGTTATCCCAGCATAAGACTTATAACGAGATCGAAACCTTGACGGGAGCCAGCACAGCCACGATCAGCAGGATAAACCGCAGTCTGGTCTATGGGGCAGACGGGTATAAGCGCATCATCGAGCGCCTGTAAATAAATTATCAATTCAAACTATTTCGACTATTAGATTCGCCGTAAAATATTGCATTTATGGCTTTTCTTTTATTTGTGAAAGTGTTAACATAGCAACTGTGACAAATGTGGCACAGATTATTTTTAGCCGAGCAGAATGCGCTCAAATAGTGGCTATTATGATGGAGGATAAAAAATGTCCGTTGAGATGTTAAAAGGAAAAGAAAAACCCAATAATACCTTACTATACTTTATTTTTGCAGCAGTTCTGGCGATTTCAGTTTTGCTCATACTGACGCTGAATCAGAATGGGCAGGCGGGGAATGCGGTTATAGAAGCTTCAGCTAATGGTCTTGGGACCATCTATGATTCACTCAAATATGAAAAATCCATTCACATTTTGGCAATGCTGCTGGTTGGTTTCGGATTTCTCATGGTCTTTGTCAGAAAACATGGCTTTAGCTCAATCACAGCGACGTTCCTTGTGGTCAGCGTTGCCCTGCCGCTTTACATGCTTATTAGAAGCGTCGGAGGAGAAGGATTCACTTTGTCCCTTGTCAATATAGACAGCTTTATTTTGGCTGAATTTGCAGCAGCAAGTCTGCTGATTGCTATCGGAGCACCATTAGGGAAGCTAAAGATGGACCAGTACCTGATTATGGCTGCGCTGTTTATCCCAGCTTATATATTAAATGAATGGCTGATTCTTGAAAGCGGAATATTTAATGGCTTTGTTGATGCTGGCGGTTCGGTGGTCATTCACGCTTTCGGCGCCTATTTTGGACTCGGAGTCGTGGCCAACACCATGGCTAAATTTGAAGAAGGGCCTCAAGCTGAGAACAACCCGACGAGCAATCAGTTCTGTCTGATTGGCAGTATGGTTTTGTGGATTTTCTGGCCATCCTTTACAAGCGCACTGGTTGCACCGGAGCAGGTTGTACTCACGGCCATCAATACAGTCTTTGCACTTTGCGGTGCGACGCTGGCAACTTACATATTTACACGAATACTAAGAGGGAAAATCGAAATAGAAGATATCGCCAATGCTGCACTGGCTGGTGGCGTGGCCATCGGAAGCGTCTGTAATTTGGCAACTCCGGGGTTGGCTATGCTTATCGGCATTGTCGCTGGTAGCGTCAGCACATATGGCTATGCGGTAATCGCCCCTAAAGTTGAGAAATTAATCAAGGGCACTGATACCTGCGGGGTGCATAATTTACATGGCATGCCTGGAATTTTAGGCGGACTGACCGGTGTCTTTTTCGCAGGCAACGCAGGCATACAATTAGGCGGAATAGCTGTGAGCATCATCATCGCTTTTGTCTTCGGCAGAGTATCCGGAGTCATAATAAGATTGCTGGGACAAAAGGAAGTACCCTTCAGCGATGAGGATGAATTTATTCTTGAGCATACTATTTAAATGGAGCCTGCTAAGATCTGATAAATACACCTCCAAATGCCAGATTGAGATCTGATATTTGGAGGTGTATCTGTTTTCGGTACAGTTTTATAAGTCCACGATATCTACAGAGGTTCGCCCATCCACATCTGCCAGGGAAACCTTGATCATTTCGCTCTTTGAAGTGGGTACGTTTTTACCGACATAATCAGCCCGTATGGGGAGTTCTCTATGGCCCCGGTCAATGAGAACCGCAAGCTGTATTCTCTTGGGTCTCCCAATATCTATTATTGCGTCCAGGGCTGCCCGGACGGTTCTTCCCGTATAAAGCACGTCATCAACAAGAATGATGATTTTTTCAGACACATCAAAATCAATACTGGTACCTTCGACGACGGCTGTCTGACTTTTTTCTGTCAGATCATCACGATAGAGTGTGATGTCCAGAACACCGATCTCTGGCCTTGCGCCTTCGATTTCAAGTATCTTATCAGCCAGCATCTTTGCCAGCGGCACCCCGCGGCTCTTGATCCCAACCAGGGCAATATCTGAAACCCCTTTATTTTTTTCAATAATTTCATGGCTTATTCTCGTAAGGGCTCTGTCCATAGCCTGTTCGTCCATGATCACCGCTTTTGATTTCATTAGGATCTCCTTCGCTGTATTTTCTCATCGTTCCAAAGACTGAGCAGATGACCTGCCAGCAGCACAATTATAACAGTTATACAATTATAATTAAAGCGGAAAACCAGGGTAAGATCAAAAAAACGTGCCAACTGTAAAAAAAGGTTTACAATGCCCCGGTGTTTGTTTAAAATATGGTTTGTAGGGTGTATCACAGATATGAGATACATAAAGTAGTTGAGAGGGAAGGTAATTAAATATGTTTTTGGTGTTTATTTCACTTCTGCCTATTTTAGCCATATTAGCCATGCTGCTGATATGGAAGAAGCCGGCAGACATCACTGGTATTGCAGGTTGGATCGTCGTTTCCATACTTGCATTTCTTTTTTTCCAGACGAGCATTGAGGTCATAGTGCGATCAACCCTTGCCGGCGCTGTCAAATCACTTCCGGTAACGCTGATCGTTGTGGCTTCTCTGCTGCAAATGGCTTTTATGCAGACCACCGGAGCGCTGCGCAGGGTAATCATCTTCATTAAGACTATTGCATTAAATGACAGGGCTATTCAGATCATCATGATCAATGTTGGGTTCGGGACTTTGATGGTTTCAGTAGGGGCTACCCCGGTTTCATTGCTGCCACCAATTCTCATAGCCATGGGGTATACCACTTACAGCGCCATAGCGCTCCCGGCTATAGGCTATGATTCTCTTTGCACCTATGCACTTTTAGGTGTCCCCGTCGTCGTATTCGTCGACGTCATGAATGGATTTCTATTAAAAGCGGACCCGGCTGCGGTTCCTGTGACTTTAAGCATGGTAGCCGGCGTATTCTGTCTTTTCGTTCCAATTATTGCGACGATGATCGGCTTTTGTATGCTCTGGATCGCTGATGGCTGGAATGGCATAAAATCTGGATTTATACCCTGTATAATCTCGGGAGCCGTTATTGCGGCTGTTTCATATTTAGCAAGTAAGATGGATAATCTGGTTCCGCTGACAGGCGTTCTTTGTGGAACGGCTGTTATTCTTTCGATGGTAATCTATTTGAAACTCAAGGGAAAGAAAGTCATAGACAGAAGCGGTTTATCCCAGGATGAACTGGAATTTGAAAAGGAAATGCCCCTATG
>JBBRXH010000007.1:0-24745 GCA_038248565.1 Peptostreptococcales bacterium
AAAGAGAAATTTGTCGAATAAATAAATTCAGAGTATACTATTTTTATAAAAAAGTATCTTGTATAAGAAGGGAGAACATCGCATGAAGGCATCAATTGATCGAAAAGGCTGTATTGGTTGCGGGGCGTGTGCTTCAACTTGCCCTGAAGTATTTAGGATGGCTGAGGATGGACTATCGGAGGTATATGTGGACGATATTCCAAAGGATGCAGAAGAAATGGCAAAAGTGGCTGAAGATGAATGCCCAGTGAGTGTTATAACAATAACTTGATTTCGCACATATTTTAAGAACGGAGGACTTATTATGAATTATGCTAGCAAAGACCTTAGAAACGAGCATGAAGGCATTCTTTTTGGATTGGAAATACTTGAGAAGATAGTCGAACGAATCCAAAAAAATGAAATTTATGAAGTGAACGATACAAAAGAGATGATATACTTTCTAAAACTATTTGCAGATAAATGTCATCATGGGAAAGAGGAAGGATTATTTTTCCCGGCTATTCTTGAAATAGAAAATTCAAGTTACAGACCTATTATAGACCAAATGCTATTTGAGCATATTGAAGGAAGGAAACATATCACTGAAATGCAGGCAGCTGTTGACGGCGTTTTTAATGGTAAAAGTTTTGCAAAGGCAGCAACGGAATATATAGAACTTCTTCGGAGCCATATTATAAAAGAAAACAATGTGCTCTTCAATTTAGCAGACGATATCATTCCGGAGGACAAACAGCTTAAATTGCTCGAATCTTTTGAAGAATTTGAAGAGGAAGTTATGGGAGAAGGTACTCACACGAAGTTACATAAAATGCTAGACATATTTGAAGAAAAATATATGAAAGTTACTCATTAACGGACAACATTAGGAGATTTCCGGCGATTTCTTATCAGTTATAACCGCATAAAGTATTCCGATAATAATTAGAATGCTACCAGCAATAAAATTTAAACTGAGCACTTCACTTAAAATCAATACGCCTAAAAATGCTGATGTAAGGGGCTGTATTGGGAAAAATAACGAGCAAGTGGCTGCATCTACAAGCTCAAGCGCCTTGTTCCAAAATAGCAAACCTCCTGCTGTGCATACAATACCGATATAAACGATCCATATTATAATGGATGGTGTCAGATCAGCAATATGAACTGGTGTGTATCTCAATTCAATTATTGATGCTGGTATCGAAAATATAAGACCAATGATCATACTATAAATGGTCACCGTTATTGAATCATATTTTTGGCAGGAAAGCCTTACCAATACAGAGGTGAATGACCATGCGACCATGGACACGAAAGAAAAAATGACGCCTATGACTGTATTTCCTGTTCCCAAATTACCTATTATAATGACTGTTCCTATTAAAGTAATACCGATTGCAAATCCTTTATGTAATGTAATTTTTTCGTGCAAAATGAGAGCTGCCAGTAAAATGATCATCGCAGGATTCATAGAAGTAATTAAAGATGCCATAGATGCGTTGCAATAATGCGTCCCCAATAACTGAAGCCCGATCGCCAGGAAGTATCCGATAAACCCTATTGAAAAAATATATTTATAGTCTTTTCTTTCTATTATTGCCTTTGGATATTTCCTATAAACAGTAAGCAATATTATGATCGCAATAAAATATCTCAAAAAAAGCAACGTAAAGCTTGGAACGGTCTCCAAGACATATTTACCGGCAGCATAAAGACTCCCCCAGGAGGTCAAAGCTAACATCAAATAAATATAGGCTTTATTTCGTGACGTCATAATGCTGCCCTAACAATCCGTTCTATTAACTTTTTTTGCATGGTAACCCTGCACCTCTACGAATTCACCTATTTCATCCTGAGGATAGTGCTTTTCGCCGGCGGTTGTTGTTCCGATCACTTTTTCGGCAATATATTGAATGCCCTTCTGGGACCAGTGGTATTTGAGGTTACTCAAAGTCATTTTATCAGCAAAGAAAGCAGGATGATTCTGTTTAAAATTCAAAAGACTTTTTTGAGCGTGCTGATAAGCAGTAAATATTCCAATAACCTCTCCATGATTTTTGATTAAAGGTGAAATAAATTCGGTCGAAAAAGTATTATAGGTGAAGAGTGAGTTGACCGTAGAGTAGTCATCAATGTAAATATTGATGGTACGCTGTTTTATTGGCAGGGCATTAGGTTTGCCAACAATGTAAACGATGCTATAGTTCCAGGCGGATAAATAATTCTTAATTTTGCTTATTCTTTTATTGGAAGGATCAAAAATGATATAGATATTATCTTTTCCTAATTTATCGATATATTCGAGCAAAAAATTAAGGGTAAAAGGCCCTGCTAAAATATGCTTTGCTTCATTTTTTTGACTTTCGATCTGGTTGTACATCCATATGTAAGTTTTCTTAATTAACATCCTATAATCTGAGCTGAACTCATTTTTCATGGATATTACAGAGTCCACATTGTCAAAGGCTTTAAAGGGTGTTTCCTCGGTGAAATCCTGGCATAAAATAACGCCTTCGGAAATTGTTGCCTTATATCCGCATTCACACCACAGTAGACCCTTTTGAATGCTGCCGTCTGCAAGACTTGCTGAATCAAGTTTTAAAGGTATTTGACATTTGGGGCAATAAAGATATGGGATATAGGCAAATGGAACTCCAGAAGTCGGCATATCTTGCAAAGGAGAAATTGGAAGATGATTAATTTCCTGCTCGAGCTCACTAATAAAAGCTGTTAGATTCTCTCGTTCTAAGAGGAGAGCCGTCTTTTTATTTTTTAATATATTTGCGCAAACTTCAAGAACGATTTCGTCATGAAAACGCGCTGTCTTTTCCATAAAAAACAGGAGCTGAATCTCCTCCAATGAAAATTGATACCGCTTATATTTCAAAATATTTTCCATATCAGAGACGCACTCTTTGCCAAATTCATACTGACTATTGGTTCTATTCGGCCCCAGAAGACCATTATTGATATAAAACCTTACAGCGCTGGTATTTATATTGAATCTTTTTGCAAAAGCTCCGATCTTCATGGTTGCCTCCCTTTAAAAAAAATCACATCTTTTTAATAATAGTATAGGGCACATATATTTTGCAGTCAATCAGAAAGGTAGGTTCTTATTCTGCCGTTGGTTATGTAAAAGTAAACAGGGGTTTAGATTTAAGGAAATTTGCATATTGCTGTGAATTCAGGTTGATTCTTATAATAAGAATTAAGAACAAGACAGTGTGGGCTTACGAACAAATTAGATAAACATGAAAGGTGGTTATTAAAATGAAAAAAGTAATTGTTACAAACAACAAGAAGGTTGAAAGCAAGTATGCAGGTAAAGCAGAAGTTAAAATGATGGAGAATGCCTCTCGATTAAATGTTCTAAAAGAAGGAAGAAAAATAGCTTCAGATGGCGGACGTCTTCTGGTTGACCCTACGCGAACAGTGGGTGCCCATTATAATAGTTTGGTTTTTCTAATGGATGATGGGAATAGGATAGAGGATGAAAAAAGTTTGTCTATGCTTAATAAATGCATTGATATCGACGATAAAGCTGGAAATATTGCCGGATGCGGCAAAGAACCAATGCTGGCGTGGATTCTTCAAAACAAGGATTTGGAAGCGATCAACGGAGTTTTTCGTTAACAGACAATAACCAAATTTAAAAAGTTCCAAAGGTCACAGGCCTTTGGAACTTTTTCATGTGCGTTTGTGAGACATAACGTTCACAAAATGTGGACAGAGGATAATACACAACAAAATTTTACAGGGGAATCGAATCAAAGGAAATCGATACAGTCACAACTTTCAGACTTATGCCGGACGACATGAAAAGACAAGCAAAGTGACGTGCTGTGGATAAATCATAAAGTCCAGCACCGGTGATAGCGACCGATTCACTATTAGAAAATAGGGGACCCCGAGATGGGATTGATCGATTTCGTGGACCACTTCTGCGGGCAGGAAGGCGGGATGCCCCAAAGCTTCAAGAACGGCATAACAATTATTTTCTTCTGGAATTTGTTTTTTCATTAAGACAAACTGTTCCGGAAGATTTTTTGTTTCCATATGAACGTTGAGGATAGCCTGGGGATCCGAGTTATATAAGACTATTCTCAGTTCCTTTCCTGAATGCGACAGCAGCGCCTGTGGGGAAACAGTCATATGATTCCCACGCAGCCAGGATAGAATTTGATACCCGATATAATAGGGCGTTGATAAGCCTTCCCGTAGGAACAGGCAGTCTTTTTCCCCAAAGATTGGAATGTCGCCAGCGCGGCTGATGCTAATGTTACTTATAATATGGGAAAGGGCCATGGCTGTATTTTGGGCTTGGGGATACTCGCAAGGCTCTTTAGAAATGTCCAGTGGCTCTACAGGTATACCGAAAGTCTGAAGTGACACATGGACGGATGGAGTCAGTAGATGGCGGTTGACAAGAAAGGCGCCCGGACTTATTGCCAGAACACGGTCACGCAGAAATCCCAATCCCATTAAATCTTCCGGTGTTTTAAGCAGAATTCTGGGGAGGAAATCATCTGGGGATGTGGACCGGCCTTCAGCCAAAGGGGACTCGACCATGGATGGTGCTAAAGTGAGTTTTTTAATTGAAGTTACAGGGGTTAGAAAATGGCCGATTCTTTCAAGCGCTTCCGTCAAGGTAAAGTCGTACCCGGCCAATCTATCTCCCTGGGAAATATTTTTGCGGTACTGGCGCGGTGTCAATCCATAACATTTATTAAAACACTTATTGAAATAATTCGGAGACGAGAATCCGCAATTCTCTGACACTTGGGTCAGTGTTTGACTGGTGAACAAGAGGGTTTTTTCTGCAAATTCCAACCGAATGCCATTGAGGAAATCCTGGAAATGAATCCCAAGGGTTTTTTTGATTAAATGGGAAACATAATATGGATTCAAATGCTCCGTTGCGGATAGATCTTCTAATGAGATTTTTTTGTCGTAGTTAAGAAGAAGATAGTTGGTAATCCGGGGCATTCGTTTCAAATCCACTTCACTGACATTATCCCTTCCAACCCGATATTGATAGTCTTGCATATAAAAGCCTCTGAAGTGATGGATCAGTGTAGCAATAATATCGTTCACATTATTCGTCTGTAGAACAAAATCACTGGGGCTATACATGCAATCCATGATTAACTTTGCCAGTTGATGCTTCATGAGGATCTGTTTGTTTTTCAAGGTGAAATCTTCATCTGGTAGGTTCCCCGGGTCCTCACAGACAAAATAGGTTGAACCGATATTTGGATAAATCTCTTCAAACCTCATGGTATCAATGTGTAGCTGTAAGAACAAGACATCTTCAGAAGAATCATGAATCCGATGAAGGTCTTCCACATCTGCAATAATCATATCTCCCGGTTGCAGTGCGTAGTCCATGTGGTATATTTTGCAATTGGAAAACCCACGAAGAAGCAGCAGGATTTCTATTTCCTTGTGGTAGTGACTGGGCTCTTCTCGAACATTTATAAAATTAGCAGAAAACGGGAGGTTGTTGTTATATTTGATCGGTTCCTGAAGCATCATCATACATCTCCTTATAATATTGCTACTTTATAATACTAATTTTGCTATTATTCATTATACTTCAAACTTATTTCATTTTACAACATGAAAGATGGCATGAAGCTGCTTTTTATGCGACAAGATATGCATTTCGATCGGTAATGAAAAACCATATACTATTAGGTGGACGATGCCATCATATACCGTTCGAATGAGGTGAAAGAATGAAAAAGATTATCGTTTTAGGTGTCGGCGCACAAGGTTCTGCAGCCGCCCGGAGATTAGACCTGGAACCCAACGTGGGAGAAATCATCTGCGCAGACATGGATCAAAGTGCCGTGGATGGGATTGTTTCGGTTTTGAAAAAGGCCAAAGGTGTGCTGGTGGATGCCCACAACAAAGATAGTATCGTCAAGGCTGCCCGGGGTGCTGATTTGATACTAAATGGCTTGCCCCTTGAATGCACCAAAAACGTTTTGGATGCAGCCCTGGAAGCCGGGGCCAACTATCAGGATTATGCCGCAACAACAGCGCTCCATGAGGATTGGGTAGAAAGCGTCCGGATTCAATACGATGTATACGGGCCCAAGTTCGCCGCCATCGGTAAATTGGCTTTGGTGGGGACTGGATCCGCACCTGGGTTGATTTGTATGGCCACAAGGGACGCCGTCCGTTATCTGGACAAGTGCGATACCATTTATAACTTTGTCTGGGAAGGCGTTGAAGCCAAGCGATTTCTTCCTTTCTGGTGGTCCCCGGTGACGGCACTTCACGATATGTCCCAACCGGCTTATGCATTTGAGGATGGCAAGCTGATCCGCACCCCGGCCTTTGGATTGGCGACTAGGAGAAAGTTTGAAGAATCGGAGAGGGAAATCGTATTCCATGAACATTGTCACGATGAACCTATCCACTATAGCTTTAACGCGGAAAAATATCTGAAGGGTGCAAAAAATGCGTACTTCAAATATGCTGGCGTAGGTATGGATTTCGCAGCACCTTTATACCGGGCAGGCTTGCTTTCCCATGAAAAAGAAACCATCGGAGGTGTTGAGGTTGCTCCGTTTGATGTGGTATTAAAACACATTCCCCATGCGCCAAAATTCAAAGAAGAAATTGAAGAAATCATCAAGGAAGGCATTGTGACGGATTCTGGCTGTATGGTCATTGAAGCCTACGGGGAAAAAGATGGCAAACAGGTCAAAGTTGAAACCCATGTCTTGGCTCCCGGTTTTGTGGACTCCTTTGAAAAAGCAGGCATCACCGCAGAAATGTATTTGACGGGACAAGGCGGGTTCCTTTTTTCAAAACTCTTCGTCAACGACCAGCTGGATCAAGTGGGGCTGATTTCGTCAGACATGCTTTCCATGGACCAGGTGGACACATATTTCGGTTACGCAAAAGCATTAGGCATATCCCTGTCTACAAAGGTTGAAAATCTAGGTTCTGTTGTAAATAATCCAACTCCGATATCAACCTAAAGTCTGGAATGGCAACACTTATTCGTACAAAAATTATAGTTGCAGTACAGAGATGATGTAAGAAACTGGGCATCTAAACATAAATAATGATATAATTGACAAAAGGCTAACAAATAGAACGAAAAGGAGAAAAACATGAGAAGATTGATAATCAGTTTTATGATGGTTTTGGCTATGAGCGTTTTATTGGTGGGATGCGGCGGAAGTACTGCGCCTTCAACTGAGTCGCCAGTTACTGTCCCAGAAGTCGTAAAAGAACAAGTTCAGCCTGTTGTCCCAGAAGTTGTTAAACAGCAAGGTCAGCCTATTGTAAACATAAATGATATTGCGAACAAGACTCAAGATGAAGTTGCCGTCATTTTAGGAAAAGCAGATTCATCCTATAAATTTCAATACATAGGGAAAACAATCAGCGTTCCAAACTGTTATGACAATTTTTATATGGGTGGGGATGTTGAAGTGCTTTTTATAGAAAATAAGGCTGGAAGAATTACAATTAAACCTTCTGAAAAAGTACCTTTCTCAAATTCAGGAGATGGAGTGTTACCTCTATTGGGATTAGAGGCAACAGCGGCAACAAGCAACCACCCTGATGTTTACGTGAGATGGGAGAACACTTTAGGAATATTTGAGATTGAGGCGTTTAACGATAGCGGAAATATTTCTTACATTTATGTTATAACAAGTTCCAAATATGAGTAATTTAAAAATAAATGGATTGTTCAAATCCTGAAATTTTAAAATCCAACAATCTTGGCATCGTAAAGAGAGCAGATCGCAGCGATGCTATACCGGGCCGGACAGGCAATTGTTATAGCACTCAGAGTTTATGAAAAATATTCAGGAGTGTCACTATAAGTCGCAGGCTAGAATCCTGTTGTCCCAAGCAATACTTATAAAATTCCCGTAGAATGTTGCTTCTATGGGAGTTTAGATTACAACAGCAAATAGCATGAGGGAGCTATCATGAAAGGCAAAACGCCACAAGGCCGGATACTGTCCACATACTATATGATCGTTGGGTTGTTTACCCTTTCAGCTTCGCTGATCTGGGGCATAAATACATTATTTTTGCTGGGGGCAGGCATGAGCTTGTTTGAAGTTTTTGCAGTGAATGCAATCTTCAGTGCCAGCATGGCAGTCTTTGAAATCCCCACGGGCGTCCTCGCCGACACATTGGGACGGAGGCTCTCCTTTCTTTTAAGTGCTGCGGTTCTTATGCTGGGGACACTAGGGTATGTTCTGGGAACAACTATCATCAACCCTTTCTGGTTTTTTGCAATCATGTCGATCATTTTAGGCTTGGCCTTTACTTTTTATTCCGGCGCTGTGGAAGCCTGGATCGTAGATGCCATGAGATTTCAGGGCTATACAGATAAGATGGATTTAATCTTTTCAAAGGCCGCAGGTATATCCAATACAGCGATGCTTATAGGTTCTGTTTTGGGGGGATTGTTAGGGACATTAGATCTGAGGATCCCATATCTCGTGAGGGCAACTATAATTCTGGCAGTTTTTTTAATTGCATGGAGAAGGATGCAGGATTTGGGGTATAAGACGCACCCACTCAAATCCGGGGATATTCCAGCCGAGATGAGTAAAATAGCCAGAGCCAGCATTCAATATGGTTTAAAGAACCACACAGTGCGGCAGTTGATGTGGATATCCTTTATTTTTTCAAGTTTTATGATGTGGGGCTGGTACGCCTGGCAACCCTATTTTCTTGGACTCTTTGGAAACCGTGAAGCAGTTTGGCTCGCCGGGATCATCGCCGCCTTGTTTTCTTTGAGCCAGGTAATAGGAAACATTGCATCGGTAACTCTTTTAAAAGTTTTTAAACAAAGGTTACGGCTTCTGACTTTTGCTTTCACTTTGCAAGCATTGGCTATTGTGGGCGTAGGACTTATTCAATCATTCTACCCGGCAGTAGGGTTTTTTCTTTGCTTCTCCTTTGCCGTTGGTCTTGCTATGCCTGTCAAGCAGGCCTGGCTGCACGAAATCATTCCCAGCGAACAGCGTGCCTCCATTGTTTCATTCGACTCTCTCGTTGGATCTGTTGGAAGTGTGGGAGGACAAGTTGGATATGGCTATTTGGCCGACCGCTTATCGATCAGTGCAGGTTATATCGCCGGAGGCCTTGTAAATCTTATGATTCTGATACCGCTGTTTGCACTGAGAAAAGAGGATTCATTAAATGCCAACAAATAATATTAACAATAATAATATTAAATATAATATATAATGATTAAAGTTGAATTGTAGGTTTACAAACAATAGAACAAAGAGCCCCCAAAAGAGCTCTTTTATTACTTGCATAATGATTTTTAATATTTTGTCGGCCTATTTTATGGCGTTCTTTAATTGTTCAGCAGAATAGGTTTTTCGCAGACCTTCCTTTGGCAGAAGATGAGTGATGTGAGCAATTTCCTCCTCAGAAAGACTTTCCAGATACTCCATAAACACAGATACTCTTTGGTATTCGCTGATGGATAATAATACTGCGTCCGGCTGGTTGTTCTTCAAAATAAAGATCTTGCCTAGATCCTCCGACTTTTGTCGACAACTCTTATAATTCTTTATCATATCAGAATTTGAAACGATGGCTTTTGATGGAATGTTCATCTAGTTCTCCTTGTTAATTTTATTTGAAATAATCTGTTTATATTTTATTGTATGAATACAAAATAGTCAATAATTAATTTAACATTAATACTAACAATAAGTTAAATTAGCAAGCTGTATTCAGTTCAAAATAATCTTCGTTCCCGGAGCATAATATAAAAATTCGATACAATTTAGAACTTCCATTGGTTCGGGAGCATAAAAGGTCTATAATAAAGCTAACATAACTTTAAACACTAAATAGCAGTTACACCCACAGGGAGGTATTTTTATGAATATGAAAAAGACCAGGAAACGACAGCACACATTACTGATCATGGTTACTTTGATTCTGGCAATCTCTTTTCAGCTATCCGGATGCAGCAGCGATCCGGCTGCGACGCCTTCTGCTGAGCCTGTTGCCGGCGCCTCTGCCCATATCTACCTGACGGAAATCACAGATACAATCGGGGCCAGGGTCACCGGTACTGCCAATGAACAGAAAATTGCAGATTATATGGTGAAGAATTTCGAAAAATTTGGTTTTAAAACCGAGGTTCAGCCCTTTACCTATGAAAGTACAGATGAGACAACAAAGGTTACAACGACAGAGAAGTCTTTAAATGTTTATGCTGTTAAACCAGGCATATCAACTGAGGAAATTATTGTTGGCGCACATATGGATTCCAAGGATGTCGGTGTTGGGGCAGATGATAACGGCTCTGCTCTTGCCGTAATGCTTGAAGTCGCAGAAAAACTTAAGGATGTCAAAACGCCCTATACAATAAGATTTATTGCTTTTGGAGCGGAAGAAACCGGGGACAACGGTTCCGCTTATTATGTTTCCAAAATGGATAAGGCGGCTATAGATAATACCCTTGTGATGATTAATATGGATAGTCTTGCTGTCGGCGATGACATGAATGTCTATGGCGGCTACGGAAAAGATGGCCTGGTTAGAGATTATGCCCTCAAGGTAGCCAGGGAAATGGGGCTGGATCTAAAGACCAATATGGGCGCAAATCCTGAATATCCACTCGGAAGTACCGGTGACTGGAGTGACCATGCTCCTTTTGTAACTGCCGGCATGAACTACGTATATTTCGAAGCTACGAACTGGTATTTGGGTGATATGGATGGCTATACTCAAGTGGATCCTAAATATGGAGAGGAAGGGGCCATTTGGCATACTGAGTTCGACAATATGAAGTATATAGAAGACACCTTCCCGGGCAGACTTGATGAGCATCTGAAGACGTTTACCATGGTGCTCACCAAAATACTGACAGACTACAATAGCGGAGGTTGATGAGATTAACGTCAGTGAACTTATTAATGCTGACGTTTAAGCAGACTAAGGTGAAATCTACTCATGGAAAATAGTACAAAATCAAGGACTGATACAGATATAAGACTAAAAGCTGATGGCTTTGTTTCCATTCGGGTGGATGACACGGAAAAGGGGGCTTCCATTTTCTATGGCGGTGATCAGATATGGTACCCCAGTTATACTGGAAAAGTTAGCGCATGCGGAGCAGTTGCGGCTGCTAATATCTTTGCATATCTGGCCCAGAACAAACCTGAATATGAAGGCTTATTTCTCTACAAAGAATTGATTATACCTAAGGAGAGATTCATTTCGCATATGGTGGAAGTGATGCGTTACGTTTCACCAATCAAGATGCCCCTTTTGGATTTGCCACTTCTGGGGCTTCCATTTCTAACAAGGTTTACCCACGGCGGTATACGCTATGCGGCAAGCAAAGGCATCAGACTAAAGGGACATTATTATACCCATAGAGATTTCACATTCAGCCAGGCTGTAGACTGCATAAGAGAACAGCTATCTTGGGATAATCCGGTGGCGCTGCTGAATATTAAAAATAACAGCTTAAAGCGGATAAAGTATATAGATGGCTATGGCAGGCCTGTTCAGGCAGATTTTCAGTTTCATTGGGTCACAATTACAGGCATCAGCGAGACTAACGGACGTATTATTATCGACGTTTCCTCCGAAGGCGGCAAAGCAGTTTTGGACTTTTATGAGGTTTGGGAAAACGAAAAGGACAGCTTCTTTGGAAAGAGAGGAATCGTCTATTTCGGCAATTAATTTGCATATCCCATGCAGATAAAATATAATACAGTATTATTAATGATTCATTAGGAGGTTATATATTCATGGAAACTAAGGACTATCGTAAATGGCTGATGCAACATCTTAATATTGGAAAGGAAATTTTGTATCTGACGCAGAAGCAATGCATAGATATGGCTATTCCTAAAAATATTGTATTTGAGAAAACCGAAATGGCGTTGGCGCTATACAGCACTAAAAAGGCAGATATGCCAGCAAAAACAGGGGTACATCCAAACGCTGACTCCTGCTTTCAGGCTATGCCCTGTGGTATTGAAGAAGAAAAATCCGCAGGTATCAAATGGATCGCAAGCTACAATAATAACGTCAGAGATTTTGGGCTTCCGGCAATCTCGGCGATGATTATCTATAATGACTATGAAACCGGATGGCCTATTTCTGTTCTGGACGGCATTCATGTCGTTGAGCTTCGGACGCCGGCTGTTGCGATGGTAGCCGCCAAATATTTGGCCAATACTGATGCTGCCACATTTGGCATGATTGGATGCGGAAAGCAGGGCGGAAACCATGTTGGCATAGCTGGAAACACGCTTAAAGGCTTAAAAAAGATATATATTTTTGATGAAATAGAAGCCGCTATGGACAAAGTAATTGCTGATTTTCAGCCTAAAATAACCGCGGAAATAATCAAAGCCAAATCCTATGAGGAGCTGGTTAAAAGCAGTGAAATTATAGCTTCAGCTACAGTCTTGACCACTAATCCAAAATGCAAAATCGATGATGCCTGGATTGGAAAAGGTCAGACTATACTTATCAGTGATATGCATCCTCTTTTTGATCCGAAAACCATGAGCCGTGCAGATAAATATCTGGTAGACAGTATTGAACAGCAGAGAAATATGGAACACTACGGTTATTATCCGAGTGGCCTTCCGGTAATTTATGGAGAACTTGGAGAAGTGGTAGCCGGACTGAAAAAAGGAAGAGAGCGTAGGGATGAGCTGATCGTTTGTAACAATATCGGCCTGGCAACGGAAGATTTTCTCGTCGCGAAAATCATTGTCGATGAAGCGCTGGAAAAGGGAATCGGCATTAAGCTACCGCTCTAGAAAGGAGCAAGTATGGGATTTCAAAAATCGGTCATGGAATTAATAAGAATCAGGGTATCCTCAAGGTCCTACGATGGTGTCAGTATCCCTGAGGCATCGCTTATGAAGCTAAAGGACTATTTAGCAACAATCAGTACCGAAGCAGGCATCAAAGTGCGATTTATTCTTGAGAATACCAGCGGGATGGCTGATGGAGCCGGAAAAAAGCTGGGGACTTACGGGATTATTGCAGGCGCAAATTCATTTGTCATAGGAATCATAGATAAGAACGAGAAAGATGCTCTGAGGTTCGGCTATCTATTTGAAAAAATTGTACTTTTTGCAACTGATTTGGGACTTCAAACGTGCTGGCTCGGAGGAACTTTTAATAAAAATGATTTTAATAAGAGCATCGACATCCGCGAGAACGAATCTATAGCGATTGTTTCTCCCGTCGGAACCAAAAAAGATAAGCCTAGAATGCTGGAATCTGCAATGCGGGCACTGGTGGGTGCCAATAGCAGAAAGCCATGGCGCGAATTGTTTTTTGATGGAGATATCGCCACACCACTTCTTGAAGACGGCGTAGGCCAATATGCTGTTCCTCTGGAAATGGTCAGACTGGGACCTTCGGCTTCAAACAAACAGCCCTGGAGGGTCATAAGAGAGGGGAATGATTATCACTTCTTTCTCTGCAGGACAAAGGGCTACGGTGTTATGAACTTTGATATGCAAAAAAACGATCTTGGTATAGCCAAATGTCACTTTGAGCTGACCGCACATGAGCTTTGCATTGCAGGCGAATGGCGGGAAATGACACAGGTTAAAACACCACAGGATTGGGAATACATCTGCACTTGGTCTAATCGATAGGTTTGCTGAATCAGATAGAGTTTTATTCAGCTTAGCATGGTTAAATTCCAAAGGTGTATGTCTTTGGAATTTTTCCTTTTATATTAAGATATCAAAAATAAAAAAGTCGCCCCAAAGTATGAAAGCTCTATTAATCAACGAAAACGATGAAAGGCTTACAGCGCTAAAAGATAAAGCATATGCCACTTCTTTTAAAATCCTGCAAGGCGCCCTATTTCTCTTATTGCCCAGGGGGCACTTATATCAAGGGCCATGAGGAAAGAGGATTCAGCAAATCAAGAAGAATAAAATTATTCATGAGCAGTATCTGGACATCATTATAAAGTAAAATCTAAGAAATAGAGAGGGGAGAAATTTTGTGTTTGATACTTTAAGTAAAATCGGCCAGAAATTTAATGATGAAGACGTATTTTGGGGAGTCGGAGCATCTATGCTGCTCAACCATTATGGGCTTGCTGACAAACCTAATGATATCGATCTCCTGGTAGATACCAAGGATATCGGCAAAGCTGATAAAATACTGACTGAGATTGGCGAAAAAAAACCACCGGGGGAGGATGGCATTTACGCAACGGAGTTCTTTTACGAATATGTTGTGAATGGCATTGAAGTTGATGTTATTTCCGGGTTTAATATCAGGCATGCCCAAGGGCTTTATAGATATGTCTTTGATCTTGAGTCCATTACACAGAGCGCAGATATCGATGGCATAAAAATACCGTTAACAGCGCTGGAAGACTGGTATGTCATTTATCAGCTGCTTCCAAATAAAGCAGCAAAGGCCAAACTGATCGAAGAGTATTTAAAGACAAATGGGATCAAGTATCCGGGGTTGCTTGACAGAGCCCTAAGCGGTATTTTGCCCGATGAAGTCAGGGCTAATATCGAAAAGCTGTTGGGCGCCTTCTCGATGAATCAAAAAATGAAGAGCAATAAAGCAAAACCGGCACCCAGAAAAATTTTAGGGATCGAAAAGAACATTTTTTTTATAGGACTAACCAGCTTTTTTACGGATACTGCGACTAAAATGGTTTATGCGATCATGCCGCTTTTTTTAATGTCATTAGGCGCCTCGAAGACCGAACTTTCTTTAATAGAAGGTATCGCGGAGAGCACGGCATCGGTTATAAAAGCCCTGTCTGGCTGGTGGAGCGATAAGATAAGAAAGAATAAACCATTCATGATCATCGGCTATGGTATCACCGCAGTTCTTTCACCAGTGTTTGCGCTGGCGACGACGCCCCTTCAGGTTCTGATGATCAGGTTTACGGAGAGAGTCGGTAAGGGAATACGGACAGCACCAAGGGACAGCATGATTGCTGCTTCTTCGGAATGCGGCAATAGAGGAAGAAGTTTCGGGTTTCACAAAGCTATGGATAATAGCGGCGCAATAATTGGGCCGCTTCTGGCAGCGGGAATACTGCTACTATATAAGAGCAATTATCAGATGGTATTTTTAATAGCCATTATTCCCGGCATTCTTGGCATGATGTCAATCATCTTCTTTGTCAAGGAAGCCAAGGCGGAGAAAATGAAACCCATAGGCAGGATCTCACTGAAAGATTTCCCCAAAAAGTATTATGCTTTTCTCGGCATTGCGTTTATCTTTACCATGGGCAATTCAACAGATGCGCTGCTTCTGGTGAAAGCCAGCGACGTCGGCATAGAAGCTGCGTTTATCCCCATCGTCTATATGATTTTTAATTCAGTCTCGGTGCTTTTCTCGGTCCCCGCCGGAATTTTATCCGATAAAATCGGCAGAGAGCGTCTGATCATATTTGGGTATCTGCTTTACTCCGCCGTCTATTTTGGTTTCGGTAGGACAAGCAGCAGTACCGCCATCGTTATGCTCTTTGCCCTTTATGGTCTTTACAGTGCGGCAGCTGATGGGGCTCAAAAGGCTCTGGTGGCAGACCTGATCCCAAGAGATAAAAGAGGCACCGGCCTTGGCATTTATAACTGCCTGATCGGGATGACCCTCCTGCCTGCCAGCATTATTGCAGGACTCCTTTATGACAATATCAATAACAGCGTGCCATTTTACTATGGTTCAGCCATGGCTTTTGTCGCAGCGATGCTTATGATTATTTTTTATAGGAAAAATTTGGCGCAACCTGACAAAACTATGATAGAATAAAAACTAAAAATTATATCGATTAAAAAGAAAAGGAGAGTATGACGTGCCCTTTTGAATAGGAATGCTTCATACAATAAAATAAATGAGTTTAGATCAAAAGAGCGGAGAAAACTTTATCTTTGAAGGTTGCGATACGGTGGAGCTTGCCGGGGAATATGGCACGCCTTTATATGTGGTCTCCGAAACCTTAATTCGGGAAAGATGCAGGGAAGTCAGAGAAGATTTCCTTGATCGATATTCAAATACGCGGGCAGTTTATGCAAGCAAAGCGTTTCAAACCATGGAAATGTGCAGGATTATTGAGAGCGAAGGCCTTGGCCTGGATGTGGTATCCGGAGGCGAACTTTTTACGGCCATAAAGGCTGGGATTTCTATGGATAAAATTATTTTTCACGGGAACAACAAGACGCTGGATGAAATTAAAATGGCGGTGGGTCACAAGGTCGGCAGAATAGTAGTCGATAACGCATACGAATTGGAAGCAATCAATGATTATGCAAAATCTCAGAACATCATTATGCCGATTTTGTTCAGAGTCACTCCAGGGGTGGACAGCCACACCCATAAATTCATATCGACCGGACATCTGGATTCAAAATTCGGTATCCCATTGGATAAGAGGGTACGAAACAGCTATATCGAAATGGCACTTCAGATGACGCATGTTAACTTAAAAGGATTTCACTTTCATGTGGGATCCCAGCTTTTTAAAAACACATCACACCTGGCTGCTGTCGATATTCTGATGCAGCTTCTTAAGGATGTTAAGGATGAATTATCCTTTGAAGCTAGTGAAATCAATGTTGGAGGGGGATTTGGGATTCGCTACATACCTTCCGATGAAAGCCAAAGTTTAGCTTACTTTACAGACGCTATAATGAAACGGATCACTTTTAAATGCCAAAAAAACGGCCTCGCTATGCCGGAGGTAACAATTGAACCGGGCAGATGGATCGTTGGAGAAGCTGGAATCACGCTATATACCATCGGCTCCATTAAAGAAATTCCCGATGTGAGAACCTATGTCGGCATAGACGGAGGCATGCCGGACAATCCGAGACCCGCACTTTATGATGCGAAATACGATGCGGTGGTGGCAAACAAAGTTAACCATGAAAAAGATTGTCTGGTAACAATAGCCGGGAAATGCTGTGAGTCAGGAGATATCCTGATCTATGATCTAAAGGTCCCAAAGCTTGCTTCGGGAGATATCCTGGCTGTTTTGAGCACCGGGGCCTACAACTATTCCATGGCCAGCAACTATAACAGGATCCCAAGACCCCCTGTGGTCATGGTCAAAGAGGGCAAGGCAAGACTGATCGTTAAACGGGAAACCTACGATGATTTAATATCGGGAGAATTATAGAAGCGAAGGCCGTCTCAACTATTTCGGGAAATATTTCATTTGCATGACAACTGTTTAGGTACTGGAATATCAGGTATATATCCAGTAATCTTAAATTGCATAGCGAAATGATAGTTTTAACTGATATAGATTGAGGTGAAAAAAATGATGAAAAAATTGATGAAAAAAATGCTGATTCCCTTATTGGTTATTGGACTGGTATCAGCGAATTTTACGATTCCTGTTCATATGTTCCAAGTTGGAAGCCAGGATGTGGTTTCTGCAGCTACCGCGCCAGCACCGGCTCCAGCACCAAAACCGACGCCGGCTCCAGCGCCAAAACCAACCCCAGCGCCAGCGCCAAAACCGACACCGGCACCAACCCCTGCACCTATTCCTCCGGTAGTTACTCCGGCCCCAGCGCCAGCTCCAAACGGAACAGGCAACTGGTTGAGTAAACCAAGCGCCTGGGCTAAACAGGAAGTGGACAGAGCCGTTTTAGACGGATTAACGGTAGCTTCTTTAATGAATCAATTTGACAAACCTATTACCAGAGAAGAATTTGTACAGCTAATCATCAACCTTTATGAAGCATCCGGCGGTAGTGTAGTTTTGCCGATTTTGGAAAAGCCATTTCAGGATACTTCAAACACTGTTGTAGCAAAAGCCTATGAACTGGGTCTAATAGAAGGTATTGGAAATGCTAACTTTAATCCTAACGGCTTGCTTACCCGTCAGGAGTCAGCCGTCATTTTGAAAAGGGAGTGGAGCAAACTTGGTCTTGACAGCTATTATACAGTCACTGCTCCCGTCGTTTTCATCGATAGAGCGAAGATTGCAGGTTGGGCAAAAGATGCAGCCCAATACATGAACCAGGCTGGCATCCTCATGGGTACAAGCCAGGGCGTTATGAATCCTCAAGGGCTTACAACCAGAGAGCAGGCTATCGCGCTGATTCTCAGAAGCTTTGAAAAAGGGCAAACACTTTTGGCTAATGCTGCAGTGGATACGATAAGCTCCGCAACTATAAGCAGCGGAGCCGTAGACACAGTATCATCAGCTACCACATCCAGTGGCGGCTCATATAAAAATGAAGCAGACGAAATTGACGATTGAGTCCTATCTCTTAGGCAAGATTTCAATCCAATAACCATCAGGATCCGATATAAAGTATAAACCCATGGCTGCATTTTCAAAACAGATGCAGCCTATTTCTTTGTGGAGATCATAGGCTGCCTTATAGTCATCTACCCTGAAGGCCAGATGGGTTTCATTATCCCCAAGGTTATAGGAACCCT
Source organism: Peptostreptococcales bacterium (assembly GCA_038248565.1). Taxonomy (GTDB): domain Bacteria; phylum Bacillota; class Clostridia; order Peptostreptococcales; family Anaerovoracaceae; genus JBBRXH01. The sequence goes on from JBBRXH010000007.1 coordinate 18,418, forward strand.
TCTTATCTCTCAGCCATGTTAATTCAATGCTTAAAGGAGATTCATGGTTTCCCATAAAAACGAGAAGATAACTGCCGTCCGCAGCTTCAATCCGCCTGACCTCTTTTAAACCCAGAGCTTGTTCATAAAAAGCTATCGATGCCTTTGAATCCGTGACATTCAGATTAACGTGTTCGAAATTAAATTTCATATCTGATTTCCTCCAACAATTGCAATCTTCTTATAGCTCCTTGCTGTAATCATGATTCGATTCCAGCTTATCGTCTTCTAAATTTTCTTTAACTACGTTATTATTCTGCCTATCTTCATTTATAATGGTATTTTTTTGCTTATCTTCATTAACTTTATTTTCCTGCATTTTAGTCTCAAAGGATTTTACAGAACTGCTAAGCAACTCATTTTTTCTCTCGGAGGCTTTGAGCGCGGTATTTAATTCCCTGATCTTCAGGCCGGATTTGATTCTGTTGAACAATCCGAGAAAGAGAACTATAACTGCACCAAGGACAGCAGATGCCAGAATTACAATAGACTGAGATAATTCAAAGCTTTGAAAAACCAGATTGATTGTCACCACGCTAGAATTGAGTACCGCAAATACGGCAACGACGACGGAGAATAATAGTGAAATAATAAACCAAACCTGCATAAAGACACACCCTTTCAATAGAAACTTAACTGTAATGATATACTAAAACCAATCGGAGCATGGGATTATTTTGCTCGCCCGCCATTTTGACCACTTTTGATTTTGTCGACAAAAAGACTAGCAATTTCAGGATCAAACTGTGCGCCAGCGCCGGCAATGATTTCGGAAAGCGCGTCCTCTTTAGGCATACCCTTACGATAGGGCCTATCCTGGGTCATGGCATCATAGGCATCGACGATGGATAAAATACGCGATAGCAGTGGGATATCCACGCCTGATATACCTTGAGGATAACCCTTGCCATTCCAGTGTTCGTGGTGGCAAAGGATATAATCGGATATGGAAACCAGCTCAGGAGAAGCCTGGGCGATTCTAAAGCCGACTTCAGGATGCTTTTTCATTTCCTTCCATTCCTCATCGCTTAACTTGCCGGGTTTTAGAAGAATTGCATCGCCGATGCTCATCTTTCCGATATCGTGGAGCGTCGATAGAAGCTCAAGATCGTTCATTTCCGAATCGGTTAAACTGAGACTTTGACCCAGCATTCTGGATAGACTGATCAGCCTTTCGGCATGTTCCTCCGTTTCGTGACTCTTCTCCAGCATGGTGGCTTTGATAGAGGCAATAATTGAACTATGCATACTTTTGCGCTCCAGGAGCTTGTGTTTATACATATCTTCTTCAGCGGCCTTGATGATCATATCAATCGACTCTTCCTTACTGTTTTTTGTGGCATGGCCCAGAGAAATGCTGGGCGTGAAGACTTCTGAGTTGCTCCCGGATTCATTCTTCTCGCAAGCCTTGGTAATACGTCTGCAAATGGTTTGGGCCACTTCTTTGCTGGCCTTTGGCAGGATAATACAAAATTCATCTCCGCCTATCCTGGAAATGATATCTTCATTTCTGCAGCAGGAACTAAGAATATCTGCAATCCCAAGCAGCAGCTTGTCACCTTCTCCATGACCGAACATGTCATTGGTGAGTTTAAGACCATCGATATCCCCCATGATAATAGAGAGAGGTAGCTGACGGGGCGTATCAAGACGTGTTTTCTCGGTGTCGAAAAAAGCTCTGTTGAATAGTCCGGTAAGCACGTCGTGATGATTAAGATAAATAATTTCATCCTCTCTGATTTTCTTTTCGGTAATATCAGCAACCATACAAAGATGGCGGGGCTGTTCATAGTCCTCATCTCTAAAGGGAGAGATGGTCATGCTGACCCAAACCGTAGAACCATCTGACCTAATGAACCTCTTGTTCATTTCAAAGCCTAGAATACTACCGGCCTTAAGGTCTGCCATAAGCCTAAGATTCTCATTGATTTCATCCGGATGGGAGTATGCCTTCCAGTCTGCTGACAATAGATACTCAGAAGATCTGCCGGTGATCTCGAGAAATTTGGCATTGACCTGATAAGCCTGGCCAGTCGTGGAATCAAAGATACCTATGCCTAAAGGGGCCGTTTCAAACATGGTCCGAAAACGCTCTTCACTGTGTTTTAATTCCTGCTCGGTATTTTTCCGCTCGGTAATATCGGTGATGAAGCCCTCGCTGGCAACCAGCTCTCCGTTGCTATCATGCACACCCTGAGACTGCTCCCAAACCCATTTTTTCTCTCCGGAAGCGGTAATGATGGTATATTCATCCTGAGATTTTATACCTTTTGTCACGTCCGATGTCCACTTTGCATAAAGGTAATCTTTGTACTCAGGGCTGATCAGATCGTTATAGGACAGTTTTTTGTTTTCCACCAGATCCTCAGGATTATAGCCGGTTAATTCAAAGCAGCCTTCGGACATGAAGGTCATCGTCCAGTTCTCATCATTTTTGCATCTGTAGGCTACACCTGGCAGATTCGATAAAAGAATTGCATTGCTGCGGCTTTTTTCTTCAAAGGCCATATCGAGAAGATACTGTTCAGTAATATCTCTGGAAAAACCAATAGTGCCGATTATCGCACCCGACTCATCGGTGATAGGTTTTTTATATTCCTCTTTATAAGCAGAATTTTTATATTCGGATTCGAAATAACCGCTGCTTTCTCCTAAAAGGGCTTTCTGATCGCTTAACACATAGATATCAGCCTCTTCTTTTGGGTAGAGATCATAATCATTGAAACCTATAATTTCCTTTTTAGACTTTCCGGTATAGGCTTCGAAATGTTTATTGACAGCCAAATATATGCCTTCAGGATCCTTGAACCAGGCGTCAAAGGGTAAATTATCCAGAATGGACTGAATGAGAAAAAGCTGAGTAAAAAATTCCTGATTATCTCGCTTCATAAAAAGTCTCCCATTAATTATTCGCTCTAACTTTGAAACAAACAATTATTTCAATAAGTATATTATATACGTTTAGGGCTATAAATGAAAGAGCTTGGAGAATCATGCTTTTAAATACTCATTAACAAAAAAGCAAGTATATATCATAAAAGTGCGTACTTGCATTGCCAATTAAGCACTGTTACAATCAGAGACAGAAATGATGCGTAGAGGTAATGAATAAATAGACTATCAAAATATCAATTAAGTGAAAGGAATAAAAGCTTATGAAACTAAAAGAGATAGCGGAGAACGCCAAGGAGACTATAAACTTATTGGATCAGGGCGCTTTTCTGACAACCAAATTTGAAGACAAGATGAATACAATGATCATATCCTGGGGCTACATCGGCCAATTTTGGGGGAAGCCTTCATTTATGGTCATGGTGAGAAAGTCCCGCTACAGCCACGATCTCATGGAACGATCCGGAGAATTTACTTTAACCATGCCGAAGGAAGCCATGAAAGAGGCTGCTTCTGTATGCGGATCAAAGTCGGGCAGAGATATGGATAAATTTGCGTCACTCGGCTTAAAAACTAGGACTGCTAGGGCTATGAACACGCCGGTCATTGACTGCAAAGCCAAGCAGTTTGAGTGCAAAATACTTTTCAGGACCGATATGAATAAGTCGGGCATGTCTATTGAAAATTACAAGGAATTCTATTCGGATGATGATGTTCACACATTATACTTTGCAGAAATCATAGAAGAATATGAGACGGAGAAGGAGAGCAAATAAATGGATACACAGATACTATTTGCACCAGGTGCACCAAAAGCAGTCGGCACATATTCCCATGGGACTATCTTTAACGGCGTTCTTTATACAGCTGGACAAATCGCCCTTGATCCGGATACAAACGAAATGATTAGCGGAGATATAACCGAGGAAGCGACTCGGGTAATGAAAAACCTTGGATGGATTTTGGAAGCTGCCGGGACTAATTTTGACAGGTTACTGAAAGCCACAATCTACTTAACTGATCTCAATGATTTCACCGCCGTCGATAACGTCTACAAGAGCTTTGTCAATAAAAACTGGCCCGCTAGAACCTGCATAGAAGTTTCCAGGATCCCAAAAGGCGGCCGGGTTGAGATCGAAATGATAGTAATGCTCTAAAATATTTATTAGTCCCACGATAGAAAATCCCTGCAACCCTTTGATTGCAGGGATTTTTATGGGGCTGTCAGTTAAAACTATTTAACAGCTGCCATCGCTTTCGTCAGTTCGGCCAGTGAGGTGGCTTCTTTTGACATAAGATCTTTGTAGATTGCTTGCTGACTTGCAATAGCCTTTTGATAAATGGCTATTTCGCTTGAGAAATCAGATCCCGTTGTATCGTATTTTAAGTATAAAGATCTGGTCGCTTCGGAAACATCAGCCATGGTGAACATTTTGCCTGTTCCCCAGAACAGATTACCTTTGTTATATTCAGGATAGTAGTAATCGTTAAGGGGCTTTGTTACCTCTGGACTAAATGAATAGTTATACCATTCAATTATATTGTTTAATGTCCAGGCATAATCATCAACGACTTTATTGATATTTCCTGCCTTAAGCTCAGTTATTATTGTTTTCATGATTTGGATATTTTCTTGAGGGGCTTCGTGAGGAACTATTGGGCGTTCATACATAAGGCCAAGTAAGGCGTCCTGAGTTTGTTTAAAGATAGCAAGATTGCTGGCATTCATGGCTTTTGCCTTGTCCCAAACTCCCTTTAGTTCTGCATCGGTTGCGCCAGCCTTTACTAATTCTGCGTAGTCTTTGTTTATGGCTAGAACGGCGTTATGATTGGCTTTTGCAGAAAGCCCATAGGCGTCTAAAGCCGCTTTGAAAGCTGCAGTATCTGCTCCGGCAGCCTTTGCTTCATCTTCATTTAAAGATGCCAAAACTCTTTCGTATTGAGGCGTGAAGTCTAAGTTAAACGCTGGCGTTTGGTCAATTGTTAAGGCCATTGCTCCATAAAATGAGAGGTTAAACTTAAAGACATCTTTATTGTATGTTGTTTTGTTGTCAAACTGGCTATGGTATCTTTCATAATAAAATGGGAATACATCTTCTCCATCAGCCTGCAGTAAGAAGGTGTTGATTACAGTAGGTACTCCGGCAGCATAATATGAGAAATCATCTGAATAGGTATAAGTTTGGGCGCCATCTGTTTTGAAACCTTCGGGGAAACAATTGACAGGTTTGGGCGCATTTTTATCGTTTACTGCAAAATCTTTAATCAACGTATAAAGCTCAGGTGCGGAGGTCGCACTGGTGTATTTTGCGAACTCATAAGCCGGAAGCTCGAAGTTTAAGAAGGCTAAAGTTTTGCCTACCCACTCAGGATGAGCCTCATTGATCATTCTCCAGGCTCCCACAGTCCAGTCGAATGGCGTATCTGATGCGCCCCATTCCTCTGCTCCATGGATTACGAATACAATGTCTCTTTCGGGTATATACCCGGAATCGATGATAGCTTTTGCCATAGCAAAGTCAAGGGCTACAGCCATACTGTTATCCTGGAAGCCATCAAAATATTTGTCATAGTGAGATCCGACTATAATCATTTCATCATGATTTTTGCCGGGAATTTTCCCCATGACATTATAGGAAGTCCCATTTTCTTCGACTATATTATCAACCTTAAGGTTTGCAGTTACTTTTCCAGCCTTAAGCTTTTCTTTAATAAGATCAGAATCAGTTTGACTGATACTTACGCAGGGTATTCCTGTTGGCCCGCATATATCCTGGCTATTCAGAGCATCTTTACTGATTTCAGCAAAACCGCCTGTATTAGCCGCCATAATTGCAGCCGCGCCCTGGTATTTCGCTTCCATCATTGGATAGGTAATCCACCAATCAGCTCTCTGATCGATGTCTATTAGAACTATTTTGCCTTTTACATCTATTTCTTCAGTGTAATCCCACACGGTTCCTTTTCCTAAATATAGGATTTCCGCGCTAATTCCTTCTTTAGGCGTTGCAGCTGTTGCATAGGAATGTGGTTTGATTACTTTATCAGTTCCGTCTATCTTAAGAGTAGCATCATTGAATTGCCATTTATCAACTTTAACGCCAACTTTTTCGACGTCGCTCAGCCCGATTTTTTTCATTTCGGAAGCTAAGAAAGTAGCTGCGGCATGTTCTGCATCACTTCCCGCTGTCCTTGTCCCAAGGGAGGAGGATTCATAAAGCGGATTCTCAGCCAGCTCTAAGCCGAGTTTATAGGCATAGTCTGTATCCATCGCTTCAAAGTATTTGGTAAATTCAGCATCTGCTATAGGTGATGTAGCTTTTTCAGGGATTGTAACAACCTGGTTTGGAAAAATAAGATTAGGATTGGCAAGCTTATTCACTTTTGCTAATTCCTG
>JBBRXH010000008.1:0-24276 GCA_038248565.1 Peptostreptococcales bacterium
ATTGTCGCTCGTATAGCCTTTCATAATCCGCTTCCTCCCAAATTTTATTTTAGCATAGCAACGTCATTATAACATTACGAAAAAAAAATAGCAAAAGTAATTTTTGCTATTTATAGGCCTTGTTATCGTGTGAAAATCCCTGAAATCAAAGGGGGCCGGGCGCCTCTTACCGCCGTACCAAAGCTTGATATTATCTTCCTATTCGGTCGATAAAGGGCAGCCTCGCTGCTATAAAGGTAATGATAAATGCGAAAAGCAATCTTCCCAAAGACACTACCCAAACATTAGCTCCAGCAACAGCAAATATTAGGCTTGTTTCTATGATGGCATGACATATAAAAAGGAAAATACCAATTAAAACCATATCCCTTTTGGGGATCGGCGTTCTGTCATTAATCTCAATTAAAGTTCCTGCGCCATAAGTCAGGCCCATAAATACTCCGATAAAAAGCGGAAACAAAGACTGCTTTTCCATACGCAGTAAGGTTGCTATCAATTGAAACTTATCCGCCATCTTCTCGATGACCTTGTAGACCATAAGGATTTCAGTAATAATCATAAGGGGAATGAGTATCTTCAGAAAGCTGAATACAATGCCGATTGAGCCAACTAGTATATCCCTTGAGACTGCCTGAATGATGGTTACCATGAAAACACCACCCCCAACCAGCCGATGAGAATTCCGACCAAAATTGCCGCGAGGATTCTAAATCCGGTGAACTTTACAAAATTCAGCCCCATTCTTTGGGCAATAGCCGCTTCCACCGGGACCCCGTGAGCTACACCTACGATCAGCGCCACCGTTGTGATCTGGGCAGTGGACAGTGTAATCTGCTTCATAACGGCAATAGCGCTATATTCATCTGTAAAAGCTCCAGTAACAATAGGTATGATTCCATCCCCCGGAAGATTAAACAGCTTCATGGCAGGCGTAAATATATCCTGAAGAAATGCCATGCCTGGCGTATGCGTAAAAATAACGACCAAAGCATAAACCGGCAGAACAATTTTAAGCAGCATTAAGGTGGTTTTAATCGCCTTGATAAAGCCGGTTTTTATTGCGGTAAAAAGCATTCTTTGGTCTCCTTTGTTTAAAATTCGGCTGTTTTCGGTGTTCTTGGGAAAGGCAGCACATCTCTGATATTAGCCATCCCCGTGAGATACATGATGATTCTTTCGAAGCCCAGTCCATAACCGGCATGATATACGCCGCCATATTTTCTAAGGTCCAGATACCACCAGTAATCTTCCTTGGATAGGCCCATTTCCTCCATTCGGCCTACAAGTCTGTCGTAACGTTCTTCCCTTTGGCTCCCGCCGATAATTTCCCCGACTCCCGGAACCAATAGATCCATGGCAGCCACGGTTTTTTCATCCGAATTCATTCGCATGTAGAAAGCTTTGATATCCTTGGGATAATCCGTCACGAAAACGGGTTTTTTAAAAATTTCTTCGGTCATATATCGCTCATGTTCGGTTTGAAGGTCTATACCCCATTCCACAGGAAACTGAAATTCTTTTCCGGATTTTTTTAATAATTCGACAGCTTCCGTATAGGTCACCCGACCAAAATCGGAACTTATGATTTGATCCAGTCTGCCTAAAAGGGTTTTATCGACGAATTCATTGAAGAAGGCCATCTCTTCAGGAGCGTTATCAAGCACATAAGTGATGATGTATTTAATCATAGACTCAGCCAGCTGCATGTTATCTTCCAGATCCGCAAAAGCCACTTCCGGTTCAATCATCCAAAACTCCGAAGCATGTCTCGCGGTATTGGAATTCTCTGCCCGAAATGTGGGTCCGAAGGTATAGACCTTTCTGAAGGCCATAGCATAGGCTTCAGCCTCAAGCTGACCACTGACAGTCAGGCTGGTCTCCTTGCCAAAGAAGTCTTCAGAATACAGAATCCTGCCCTGATCATCCTTTGGCGGATTATTCATATCAAGCGTTGTTACGCGGAACATTTCCCCTGCACCTTCACAATCATTACCTGTGACGATGGGTGTATGAACATAGACAAAGCCTCGCTCCTGAAAAAACCTGTGAATGGCAAAGGCCACCAGGGATCTGACGCGAAATACGGCTGAGAAAGTATTGCTTCTGGGTCTTAGATGGGCTATTTCTCTTAGGAATTCCAGACTGTGCCTTTTCTTTTGAAGGGGATAATCTGGCTCCGACGTAGCTTCTATAACGATGTCCGTTGCCTTTATCTCAAATGGCTGCTTGGCCTCCGGTGTCAACTCCAATTTACCCGTTACAGATATTGCAGTAGCGACGCCAACTTTGGCGATGTCTTCAAAGTTTGATATTGACCCTTCTTCATAGACCACTTGCACGGACCTGAAGAAACTGCCGTCATTGAGTTCAACAAATCCAAATTTATTGGAGCTCCTGTTGGTGCGGATCCAGCCGCGCAGCCGTAGCTCCTCGCCGTTGAAATCCAGTGCGTTGGTATATAACTCTTTTATTAAAATGTCCCTCATTGCTATCGGTCCTTTCCTATTTAGGTTTAAAAAAAACGGGAGGTGACCTGTGCGGCACGTCCCGTTTTATAGTCTCTATCTGTCCAGAGGTTTCATTGTCGGGAACAGGATGATATCGCGAATGGAAGGGGAATTGGTCAGGAGTATGATGACCCTGTCAATTCCAATGCCAAGACCGCCAGTCGGTGGAAGTCCAACCTCCAGGGCATTGACGAAATCTTCATCCATAGGATGCGCTTCATCATCTCCGCTGTCCAGCTGTGCCTGCTGTTCAACGAAGCGCTGCTTCTGATCGATGGGATCATTCAGCTCCGAAAACGCATTGGCAATTTCCCAGGTATTAATAAAGGCTTCAAACCTTTTGGTTCTTCTTGAATCATCTGGGTCTCTCTTTGCAAGTGGGGAGATTTCAACCGGGTGATGGGTGATGAAAATCGGCTGCATAAGATATTCTTCGCAGTAGGTTTCGAAAAGGGCATTGATGACAAGCCCTCTTGTCATTTTTTCGACGCCTTCAATATGATGTTTCTTCCCTGCGGCTCTGGCTTCTTCGTCCGTATTGATTTTGGCAAAATCCTCACCGACCCATTCCTTGACTGCATCTTCCATGCTCAGACGCTTCCATGGCGGTGTCAGGTCGAATACCTTTCCCTGATAGTCGATGACCATAGTGCCTAATACATTTTGTGCTACCGTGGCGATGAGGTTCTCTGTGAGTTCCATCATATCGTTGAAATCACCATAGGCCTGATAGAGCTCCATAGAGGTGAACTCAGGATTATGTTTAGGGGACATGCCTTCATTCCTGAACATTTTACCCATTTCATAAACCCGGTCAAAGCCGCCTACTATGAGCCTCTTCAGGAAGAGTTCATTTGAAATACGCAGCTTCATATCGATATCCAAAGTATTATGGTGCGTTACAAAAGGCCTGGCATTAGCGCCACCTGCAATGGTGGTCAGTATAGGGGTTTCCACTTCCAGGAAATCCCGGTCTTCAAGGAAATTTTTGATTTCTTTAATCATCTTCGATCTTAATATAAAGGTGTTACGTACTTCAGGATTGACAATCAGATCAACATAACGCTGGCGATAGCGAATATCCTGGTCCTTTAATCCGTGGAATTTCTCCGGCAGGATTTGAAGAGACTTGGAAAGCAGCTTGATCTCATGGGTTTTTATTGAAATTTCGCCATGCTTTGTTTTGAACACCTCGCCGACAATGCCTACGATATCGCCGATATCATAAGTCAGAAATATATCATATTCCTCTTCTCCGATGGCATCCTGCCTTAAATAGCATTGGATCCTGCCCTGCTTATCCTGGATGTCGATGAAGGAAGCTTTACCCATTTGGCGTTTTGCCATGATTCTGCCTGCGGAAACTACCCCAAGGCCTTCCATGGTTTCAAAATTAGCCTTGATATCAGCGCTATAATCTTTGACATTCCATTTTTCTACAAGAAACGGGTTTCTGCCCATAGCTTGAAGTTTTTCCAGCTTATCGCGTCTGACCTGTAAAACCTCGGATAGGTTTTCCTCTTCGGTTATAACTGTTCCCGGCTGTTCTGTGCCCGTCTTTTCAGTACTCATATCTACACCTTCTTCTTTGCTGACACCTGCATTATTTGCTGATATCAACTATTTCATATTTAACTGTTCCATCGGGAATCTGAATCTCTACCTTATCTTTAACCTTTTTGTCGAGAAGTGCTCTTCCTACCAGGGATTCATTGGAAATTTTGCCTTCATAAGGGTCGGCTTCAGTAGATCCAACGATGGTATACTCAATGACTTCCTTAAGTTTTGTGCTTAGATTCTTAACCTTGACTTTAAGCCCAATTTTAACATAATCCGTGGAGATATTTTTTTCGTCGATTATTTTAGCGACACGAACCATATTCTCCAATTTGTTGATTCTTTCTTCCAGCTCGGCCTGCTCGTTTTTGGCAGAATCGTACTCTGAGTTCTCGGAAATATCCCCATAGGAAATCGCTTCCTTGATTCTCTCGGCTACTTCTTTTCTTTTGACTGTAATGAGTTCTTCAAGTTCTGCTACGATTTTCTCATAGCCCTCTTTGGTTAATATGATTTCTTCTGCCATGATGATAATCTCCTTCTTAATTTGCGCAAAAATTGTATTTTTTATCTGCTAATCCGCGCCTATATGAGCGGTATTATACCCCACATCCCCTATAAAGTCAATATATTCGGGCAACCTGTCCTAAGCAGTTCCTTGATTTCTTCTGCCTTCCCGATGCCATTGACGCGCCTTCTGATTTCCGTAGCACCATACACCCCTTTAAGGTACCATCCGATATGCTTTCTCATCTCTCGTACTGCAGCATATTCTCCCTTTTCGTCCACCAGCAAGTCCAATTGTTTATTGACGATGAACAGTTTCTCTTCCAGTGTCGGCGGAGCTAGTGGGCCTTCTCCCCGCCAGAGGGAAAGGGCTTCCCTGAAAATCCAGGGATGTCCTAAGGCACCTCTTGCGATCATAACGAAGTCACAGCCTGTGGCTTTCATCATAGCCAGGGCATCCTCTCCGGTGAAAGCATCGCCGCTGCCCATTACAGGGATTCCAATGCTGGATTTGACTTTTTTGATCATCTCCCAATCGGCTTTTCCGCTATAATACTGTTCTCTGGTCCTGCCGTGTACGCCGATGGCCGATGCTCCGGCGGCTTCTATGATTTTTGCAATTTCCACCGCATTGATGCTTTGCTGGCTCCAGCCTATCCTGATTTTAACCGTTACGGGCTTCCTTGTGGATCTGACAACCGCCTCTACGATTTCTCCCGCTAATTTAGGGTTGTTTAAAAGCGCTGAACCATCACCGTTTTTGACCACTTTTGGCACAGGGCAGCCCATATTGATATCGATAATGGCGTTTTCCCTGGATTCCAGCTTTTCCGCTGCCAGGGCCATAAACCTGGGGTCCGATCCAAACAGCTGATAGGCGATAGGCTTTTCTTCATCATAAATCTTCAGCAGTCTTTCCGATGCCTCATCGTTGAAATAAAGGCCTTTGGCGCTGATCATTTCCGAATAGACCAATCCGCAGCCAAATTCCCTGCATATTTTTCTGAATGGACCATCCGTTATGCCGGCCATTGGGGCCAGCACAAATGGATTGTCCATTTTCAAATTCCCTATATTCATACTTCCGCCTTATTTTATCCCGTCCTAAAATTCATCCGACTTGCAGGTTTTTTTCTTGCCATCATGTCTATTTTTTTCATAGATAATTTTAAGCCCTTCCAAGGTCAGCATCTTGTCTATCTCGTCAATGCAGTCTATACCGCCGGCTATAAGGGTGGCAAGGCCCCCGGTACCGATGACCTTAACCCTCTTTCCGCCGTCTTCCGGAGATAATTCTATCTTCATGCGCCTTATCACATATTCCACAAGACCCATATGCCCGTATACCAGGCCGGACTGCATGCTCTCTATGGTGTTTTTGCAGATTACATGACCGGGCTCCTCAAGCTCTACTCTTGGCAGCTTAGCTGTTTTTTCGAACAACGCATCAGATGAGATCTTCAGTCCCGGCGCAATGGTACCGCCGAGATATTCCGCATGTTCGGATATGGCGCAAAAGGTGGTCGCAGTTCCAAAATCTACGATGATCAGAGGGCCGCCATATTTTTCGAAAGCAGCAACAGAATTGACGATTCTGTCTGATCCAACCTGCTTTGGATTGTCGTATTTGATAATCATTCCGGTTTTGACGCCCGGCCCCACAACAATGGCCCGCTTATTAAAATACTTCATGGACATGTGCTGAAGGGTATAGACTATGGGCGGTACAACAGTTGAGATGATAACATCTCTCACGTCCTTTGTATCCAGTCCTTCATAGTTAAACAACTGATTGACGATCATTCCGTACTCATCAGCGCTTTTATTCTTGTCCGTTTCGAGTCTCCAGTTCTGAATCAGATTGCCATCCTTGAATACGCCAAGGACGATATTGGTATTTCCAACATCAAAAGCTAACAGCATATCGGTTCACTCCTTTGTAATTTATTCTAAAGCCTACCGTTTAAATGGCTGTCCGCAGACTAGATATAGCCATACATCCCCCTGACTGAAACTTCACCTGAAATAATTTCCATGGTATGCCCCGTCAGATCTTCGATGACCAGTCCTCCATTATCGGTAAGATCAATAGCTTTGCCTTGAATTATTTTATCATTATATATCACTTGCACCTGTTTTTCTAATGTTGCAGAATTATTTTTGCAAAAGTTCACTATTTCTGCGGTTTCATTGTTTCTGGCAAGGGCGTAATAATAGTCAAGCCGTTCCAGGATAAGCCCAAGAATAAGGTTTCGGTCGATCTTTTCCCCTTTGAGGACTTTTAATGAGATTGCCGTCTCTTTAAGCTCCTCCGGGAAATCAGATAGATCCTGATTGACATTGATCCCGATGCCAATAATCACATAGTTCAGGCATTCCGGTTCCCCGGACATCTCCGCAAGTATGCCGCAGACTTTTTTGCCCTGGATAACGATATCATTGGGCCATTTGATCTGGGCTTCATAACCTGCTGTAAGCAGCCCATGACAGACTGCCGCTCCGGCCATCTGTGTTAGCATCATGGCTGCGGTCATGGATATCTTAGGCTTTAAAATCAGCGACATGAAGATTCCTTTATCCCTTGCTGAATTCCAGGACCTGCCGAGCCTTCCCTTGCCTGCGGTCTGACAGTTGCTTATTATAACTGCCCCGTCCGGACAATCCGAAGCTACGGCCTTCGCGGCGCTATTGGTAGAATCCACCTCTTCCATATAGGTATGCATCGCACCGATAACTCTATTTGGCGGCAACTGATAAAAGACCGTCTCCATCTTTTCGGCATTTGCCATAAGCCTGTATCCCTTTTTCGTGACAGCCTCAATGGCATAGCCTTCTTCCTTGAGATGCGCGATATGTTTCCATATCGCCGCTCTACTGATACCAAAGACTCTGCTCATTTCTTCGCCAGATACAAATTTATCTCCCCTATTAGCCAGCAGTTCGAGTATTCTGCGCTTCATCCGTTGATCTCCTTTATTCTTTATCCGGTTTTCCTGAGATAAAGGCCCGTATTGATCAATACGGGCCTTTATCTCTATATTTTATGCTGCTAAGCCCTAAGTCGATTATAACATAATCCGGGCTCAAATTCTAAGTTTAATACCCTGAAAACATGGATATAAAGACGCCTGCACATACGGCAGATCCAATGACTCCGGCGACGTTAGGTCCCATGGCATGCATAATCAGGAAGTTATGGGGATCTTCTCTCGCGCCCTCAACCTGAGAAACACGGGCTGCCATAGGTACTGCGGATACGCCAGCCGATCCGATGAGCGGGTTGACCTTACCGCCACTGGTCAGATACATGAGCTTGCCAAGAAGTACTCCAGCAGTTGTCCCAACGGAAAAGGCTATAACACCTAAAAATAAAACTTTTAAAGTTTCCGGCTGAAGGAAAGTTGGTCCCTGGGCAGATGCTCCAACGGAAACACCAAGGAAAATTGTGACAATATTGATTAGCGTATTTGCGCTGGTATCTGTAAGTCTATGCACAACATTGCTTTCTCTGAAAAGATTTCCAAGCATCAGCATACCAATCAGCGGTGCTGCCGGTGGCAGAATAAGCACGCAAACAATGGTAACGATGATTGGGAAAAGAACTTTTTCAGTTGGGCTGACTGCTCTGAGCTGAGCCATTCTGACGAGTCTTTCTTTTTTTGTTGTCAGCAGTCTCATAATTGGAGGCTGGATGACCGGCACCAGCGCCATATAGGAATAAGCGGAAACTGCTATTGCGCCGAGTAGATGGGGCGCCAATTTTGTAGCCAGGAATATGGCTGTTGGGCCATCGGCTCCACCAATAATACCAATCGATGCGGCCTCCTGTGCGTTAAATCCGAGAAATATGGCGCCAAGAAAAGTTGTAAATATGCCGAACTGTGCCGCAGCACCAAGAAGAAGCGCTTTCGGATTTGCTATAAGCGGTCCGAAATCCGTCATTGCTCCTATACCAAGGAATATGATCGGCGGGAATATACCAAGGGCATCGCCCTGATAAAAATACCAGAGTAATCCGCCAACTACTTTACCATCCTGAGGTAAAAATATTCCGGTAATCGGTAAATTGGAAAGCAGCATGCCAAAGGCAATAGGAACCAGCAATAATGGTTCAAAACCCTTTTTAATTGCCAAGTATAAAAATATCAGCGAAACCACAATCATGATTGCGCTTCTAAAATCCATATTCAGAAATCCTGTGCTCAGGATGAATTCTTTTATTGTTTGAATAAGCATCTTCTATTAAATCCTCCTTTTAAAAATATTTTTATAGGAGGTTACTTAAGCGAAAGTAATACATCACCCGCATTTACTGAGTCGCCCTTTGCAACCTGTATGGTGTCAACAGTTCCTGTATAAGCCGAAAAGATTTCGTTTTCCATCTTCATAGCTTCAAGAATCAGAAGAAGTTCACCTTGTTTGACAGCATCTCCAACTGCTACTTTAACATCCAGAATTTTTCCGGGGATAGGTGCTGTAACAACATTAGCACCTTCTGATGGCGCTGCTGCTGGCGCTGCTGCCTTTGGGGCTGCTGCGGCTGCTGCGGCTGGTGCTGCCGATACCGGAGCAGGCGCTGCGACTGGTGCAGGTGTTGGGGCAGGAGCTGCATAAACAGGCGCTGTGCTCCCGCCTAATTCCTGGACCTCAACTTCATAGGACTTCCCATTTTCTGTAATGTTATATTTCTTCATTTCACTATCATCCTTTCACAAATTATAATCTTCGGCTTGAGATACTATCACTGGATCCTGCCTGGCTCCAGGCTATTGAATTCCCCGATGAGCGTCTAATCTTGCTGATCATCAGACTGCTGGCCGGCTGATTCAAAGTAGCTGCCAGGGCGGCTGTAATAACAGCTACCAGAATTGTTTCATCTTCCTTGCCTTCGTTTACAGGCGCTGGTTTTTGCTCTTTTGCAATTATTGGCTGCGCCGCTATTACTTGAGCCTGCTCTGACTTTTTATCTTTTTTATCGAGAATTTTAGTCATTATAGCGATAAGTCCCCAAAGCAATGAAAGTACGACAAATGTAATACCCATGCCCATCATCGTTGTCACTAATCCACCTGTCATCTTTTCGACTCCGGATAATTGATCAATTAGCGCCGGATCAGAGAATTTTTGCATTAATGTCAATTCACCCATTTATTTATCACCTCTGCTTTCTTTTATGATTAAACTATCCATTACAGAGGAATATTACCGTGCTTTTTAGCAGGTAATGATTGTCTCTTGGAACTTAACATGTCAAACGCACCAGCAACGCGCTGCCTTGCAGTCTGAGGATCGATAATATCATCCACATAACCCATTTCGGCGGCTCTGTAAGGGTTGGCAAACTGTTTTTTATAATCTTCGATCTTTTCCTGTCTCATGCCTGCAGGATCCTTAGCCTCCTTGATATCATTCTTGAAAACGATATTGGCTGCGCCTTCAGGTCCCATAACAGCAATTTCCGCGCTTGGCCAAGCGAGTACCATGTCAGCGCCCAGCTCTTTGTTGCACATGCCGATGTAAGCACCGCCATAGGCTTTCCTGAGAATCATGGTTACTTTTGGCACAGTTGCTTCACAGTAGGCATAGAGCATCTTCGCACCATGTCTGATGATTCCGCCATATTCCTGATCTGCACCTGGCAGGAAACCGGGAACATCAACGATAGTCAGAAGCGGTGTATTGAATGCATCGCATCTTCTGATAAACCTGGCCGCTTTGTCTGAGGCATTGATGTCGAGACAGCCTGCGAGAACCTTTGGCTGGTTGGCAACAACACCGATGGTTTCGCCATTTAATCTGATATAGCAAGTGACCATATTCTTTGCAAAATGCGGCATAACGTCATAAATTTCACCGTCGTCCGCCATTTTTTTGATAATGTCGTAAATATCGTAAGGTTTATTCGGGTTCTCCGGAATCATATCGTTAAATTCTGGAATCATCCTATTCACATCATCTGCAGAATTTCCCATTGGGGCTGTTTCCAGATTGTTTGATGGCAGAAAGCCCAGAAGTCTTCTGACTTCTGTTAAAGTTTCAGCATCGTTTTTGCCAATAAAATGGGCTACGCCGCTGACGCTGTTGCAGGTCATTGCTCCACCCAGCTTCTCAGCAGAAATATCCTCACCGGTAACGGTCTTGATGACCTGAGGTCCGGTTATGAACATCTGGCTGGTTTTATCTACCATGAACACAAAGTCTGTTATGGCAGGGGAGTACACTGCGCCGCCAGCACAGGGACCCATGATGACAGAAATCTGAGGGATCACTCCTGAGGAAATGGTATTGTTATAGAATATTTTGCCGAAACCTGAAAGTGCATTGACGCCTTCCTGAATTCTGGCTCCGCCGGAATCATTAAGGCCGATGATAGGAACGCCCATCTTAAGGGCATTGTTTTGGACCTTGACGATTTTTTCGGCGTGATATTCACCAAGGGATCCGCCTAGAACCGTAAAGTCCTGTGCGTATGCAAATACGAGTCTGCCATCGATATTGCCGTAGCCGGTGACCACACCATCTCCAGGTGCTTCAGTCTCAGCCATATCAAAATTAGTCGATCTGTGAGAAACAAAGGCGTCGATTTCAACAAATGTACCAGCGTCAAAGAGCAAATTTATTCTCTCTCTTGCGGTAAGCTTGCCTTTAGCATGCTGGTCGTCGATTCTTTTTTGTCCTCCGCCCAGTGCTATGTTTTCTTTCAAGACGCGGAGTTCTTCGATTTTGTTCATGAACTATTCCCTCCTATTTTGCATATATAATAAATTTAAAAATGCCGATAGTATTTTGATTAAACTATATCTCAATAAATATATATCAAATTTTCAGATAATTCAAGTTGTATATCAAATGTATACATTATTCTTTAAGCCCTTTTAAGCCTATACCCATAGCATTTAAGCGTGTTTGGATTTCACCATGAAAATTAAAAAAGCCCTGATTTGATCCTCAGGATCAAAACAAAGCGTTTTTAGTTAAACCTAAAATGCTCTAAATATTTAGTGCTTTCAGTATTTTGAGAGACAGGACAGATGCCAGAAAAATTTTAAGCAAATCTCCCGGCAGAAATAGGGCGCAGGCTCCCCATAGTATGGAGGCAAGGGACATATCCTTGCCCATATAAACATTGAGCATAACGTAAAGATAAGGAAGTCCAATGGCATAAATAGCTACCAGGCCGGCGCTACCGGCAAGCATAAGTTTTTTAAGGGTAAGCGGCCTGCTTCTTTCGGTAATTTCTCCCACAACAAAGGCCGCTGCGGCAAAACCCAAAAGGAATCCGAAGGTTGGCTGAAAAATATAGGAAGGACCGCCGCCCAAAGTAAAAATAGGTATTCCTATTAGTCCAATGGTGATGTAAGCCATCTGGCTTAAAAATCCGAGCCTTGGTCCAAGCACGATTCCGGCCATAATAACAAATAATACCTGCAGCGAAAAGGGTGCCAGTGGCGTCGGTATCTTAATGAAAGCCCCTATTGCAGTAAGTGCAACAAATAGTGCACAGAGTGTCAGCTTCATGATCCTTGATTTTTCCATAAACTGTTTATCCATACTAACCTCCGGGGAATATCTTCTTTGCCATGATATAAAATAAAAAAGCTATTGTCAACTTATTTTATTTTTAAGTTTACAATAGCTTTATAGTCTATCTCTATCTTTGGGTTTGCTTTTATTTCTGCCGATTTGGATTTATAGTTCATCCCGGTCGTAAATGCATTTTCCTTTAGTGTCGATGGCGACGATGGCAGGAAAATCCTCCACTTCGACTTTTCTGATGGCTTCTGCGCCGAGGTCCTCATAAGCCACAGTAGTTATCCCCAATACCGACCTGGCAATCAGAGCACCCGCACCACCGATGGCGGCGAAATATACCGCTTTATTATCGATGATGCTGTCGACGACCTCCTGGCTTCGCATCCCCTTGCCGATCATCCCTTTAAGACCTCTTTCGAGAAGAGGAACCGTCATTTTATCCATTCTGCCGCTGGTCGTTGGACCGAAAGCGCCGGAGATATTCCCGGGTCTCGTGGGCGTTGGGCCGGCATAATAAATCACGCTTCCCTGAATTGGAAAGGGCAGTTCAGATCCTTGCCCAAGCTCCTCCATCATTTTCATATGGGCAGCATCTCTGGCTGCATATATAGTTCCGGTGATCAGTACGCGGTCACCACATTTAAGACCGATTAACTGTTCCTCGCTGAGGGGTGTTTTAAGTCTAATTTCGCTCATAAAGTCACCTCCCGGTGTCTGGATGAATGACAATTGATGTTGACTGCCACCGGCAGTCCTGCGATATGGGTCGGGAAAGTGTCGATATGGACAGCAAAAGCTGTCGTCTTACCGCCAAAGCCTTGAGGCCCTATGTTAAGTGCATTGATCTTCTCCAAAATAGTTCTTTCCAGTTTGCAGATTTCCGGGTCAGCGTTGCTCGAACCGATATCCCGGGTCAGCGCTTTTTTTGCAATCAGGGCAGCCTTCTCCATGGTTCCGCCTATTCCGACGCCGATGACCATAGGCGGGCAGGGATTCGAACCAGCCATACGTACTGTCTCCACAACAAAATCGACTACACCGGAAACGCCATCCGATGGTTTGAGCATTTTAAGCCTACTCATATTTTCGCTGCCAAACCCTTTGGCTGTTCCGATAATCTTAAGTAAATCACCGGGAACTATTTCGTAATGGATGATTGCCGGCGTATTATCCTTGGTATTGACCCTATCGAGTGGACTTCCAACTACGGATTTTCTTAAGTATCCGTCTTCGTAGGCTTCGCGAACGCCCTGATTGATAGCATCTCCAACAAAACCTCCAGTGAAGCAGATCTCTTGTCCAACTTCCAAAAACACGACAGCCATGCCTGTATCCTGACACATAGGAATCTTGAATTCAGCCGCCAATTCTGCGTTTTTGAGCAGATCCCCAAGAACTTCTCTGGAAAGCTCCCCGGATTCAGCTTCCGCCGCTAAGGTTATAGCTGATTTCAGGTCTGGACTGATGTCGTAATTCATGTCGATAAACATATGCCTGACTTGGTCTTTTATGATTTGAACATCGAATTCTCTCATTGTTTCTTACCTTGCCTCAAAAATTATTCCGAAAAAATACGCAGAGGATAAATCCCCTGCGTTCATTTTATTCTGTTTCTGACACAGTCAGCGCATCTCCCTTTTTGGGTGATTCAATAAGGTCCATATTGGTTAGAGGCTCCAGTTTCGGCTTTTTTGATCTTTTCTTTTTAGCGCCTTCAAACTCATTAACCTCTTCGACAATATCCTTCTCGGTTTTTTCTCCGGTAAATAAAGCCTCAAACTGAGCTGCATCAAGGGTTTCAACATCAAGAAGGGTCTCAGCGATCAAGTTGAGCTTATCTATATTCGCCGTCAGAATCTCTTCAGCTTTTGCAAACGCTTCTTCGATCATGGCCCGAATTTCCTGGTCTATTTCGGCAGCAATCTCTTCGGAATAATTCTTTTTGGAGGAAAAATCCTTACCAAGGAAAACTTCTTCTGAGGTGCTGTAGTTGACCGGTCCGATTTTATCACTCATGCCGTATTTGGTCACCATGGCTCTGGCGATATTGGTCGCCCGCTCCAGATCATTGCTGGCTCCGGTGCTGACGTCATGAAGCACAAGCTTTTCTGCAACGCGTCCGCCCAGCAGGTGTATGATCTGCTCCGACATCTCCGTCTTCGTCATATAGGATCTGTCTTCTTTAGGCAGCATCATGGTGAAGCCTCCTGCCATACCTCTCGGTATGATAGTGACCTGATGCACCGGATCGCTGTTGGTCAGCATCCTTGCAACCAGAGCGTGCCCCGCTTCATGAAATGCTGTAAGTTTTCTGCTCTTCTCGCTGATGACCCTGCTCTTTTTCTCAGGCCCCGCGATGATCTTCGTGATGGACTCTTCGATAGTATCCATATCTATTTTCTTTTTATTGTTTCGCGCTGTCATAATAGCGGCTTCATTCAGCAGGTTTTCTATATCCGCCGGTGTGAATCCCGGTGTTCTTCTAGCCAGGACTTTTCCGTTGACTCCAGCAGCCAAAGGTTTATTTTTGGCGTGGATATTGAAGATTTCTTCTCTGCCTTTGATATCCGGAATGCCTATGACGACCTGTCTATCAAATCTTCCTGGTCTCAGTAAGGCTGAATCCAGAATGTCGGGTCTATTGGTAGCTGCAAGGATGATGATCCCCTCATTTAATCCGAAACCATCCATCTCAACAAGCAACTGGTTCAAGGTTTGTTCTCTTTCGTCGTGGCCTCCGCCAAGTCCGGCGCCTCTTTTGCGTCCGACCGCATCGATTTCATCTATGAAAATGATACATGGCGCATTTTTCTTGGCCTGCTCGAATAAATCTCTGACTCTGGATGCGCCGACGCCGACAAACATTTCCACGAAATCCGAACCACTGATGCTGAAAAACGGGACTCCCGCTTCTCCTGCGGTGGCTTTGGATAAATACGTTTTTCCTGTTCCTGGAGGGCCAACCAGTAGGATGCCCTTTGGTATGCGGGCGCCCAGGTCGATGTATTTTTTTGGATGCTTCAGGAAATCAACAACTTCCTCAAGTTCTGCCTTCTCTTCATCCAGGCCTGCAACCTCAGCAAAGGTAACCTTCTTGGTATCCTCTTCCTTGTGAAGCTTGGCTCTGCTTTTGCCAAATTGCATAACTTTTCCGCCCCCACCCTGACCCTGCTGCATAAAAATAAACCAGAATCCGACAAACAGCAAAATCATAAAAAGGGTAGGCAGCATAGCTAAGAACCAAGGGGCCTTATAAGGCGGCTGGCTGGTCACCAGTATTTTCCCTGACTCAATCTGCGGTAACACATATTTTTCGAAGATGACTCTTTCCGTCTCAATGTTTGACGCATAGGCAAATACTTCTTTACCGGATTTAAGCGTGCCATTCATTTTGGTATCAACTATGGTAATTTTTGTTATATTCTCATTTTTAAGCTCGGTAACAAAGTTAGTGAAACTTACGGCCTCAGGGACTGCTTTCTGTTCTCCGCCGTAATAAATCCATGCCATGGAAAGTACCAGGGCAAATATGATCACATAGATTCCTATGCTTTTGATATACTTTTTCAATTAGAGCCTCTCTTTCTGGACCTCTTCCCAAATAATAATATCTAAGTATTTTAACATACTCACCTGGAATATTCAAGCATAAGGATTGTTTTGGTATTAGGTGTGATTTTATATTTTTCGCTTATCCTATGTCCCACGATCCAGATGACTTCTGGCCCTGCGCAAACCAGGGGTATGCCATCCCTCAATTCTGACGGCACCTTTTCATCGATGAAGTATTCCTTGATTTTCTTGCTTCCCTGCATACCCAAAGGCGAAAAAAAATCTCCTCGCTTACGGGTCCTGAGCAGGATTTCACTGTGTGTTTCCTGAATACTGTCATAATCGAAATACTGTCTATGTTCGCTGCTGTCCCTTTGATGAAGTTCTTCAGATTTTATCAGTGACTCTTTTAATTTACCCAGTTCTTCGCAGACTAATCCTTTTTTCTTTGCTAAAAATTCCACCAACCCATAAGAAATACGTAGGCGGAATTCTCCCGGGAAATCTATGGAGAGAGAGGTAGTTCCATCTTTAATAAGCCTAAGGGCGTTTTCCAAATGTATGGCCTGAATATCCTGAATCAGCCCCATTTCTCCAAATAGCGAAGCGATGATCCTTTTGCTGACCGCCGGATGCTGAGCGTTTATAACTGAGCAGGGCATGGTTATTTTCTTGATTTCACCGGTTCTGTCATCTGCACGCAGACGAATGACATTATCAGCTATAATCCTATCTACGGTTTCATAAATGAAAGCCTTATCTTCCCGGGCAATGCCAGCCAGCCTGCTGAGTCCCTGTACGATATTGACATTATAATTGCTGCGAATATAAGGAATCAGTTCCAGCCTGATTTTATTTCTTGTATAGATGGGCAGCAGATTCGTCTGATCGATTCGGGGCTTTAGGTCATGCGCTTTGCAGTAACTTTCTATTTCTGCTCTCGTGACATCCAAAAGCGGCCTGATTATAATCTCTTCCCGGATATAGTCTATACCCGACAGACCATCCGTACCAGTGCCTCTCAGGATGCGCATCAGGAGGGTCTCAGCCTGATCGTTCAGATTTTGGGCGATGGCTATTTTTTGAGCCTTCATCTCATTTTTTACCTCATTGAAAGCCTTGTATCTGACTTCTCTGCCGGCTTCTTCTGAAGTAAGGCCCTTAGCAGCTGCCAGTGCCATCACATCAAAGCTGAATACGCGGCAGGGAATACCCAGATCCCTGCAGAGCCCTTCCGTATAGCGCTGATCCTTGATCGCATCTTCCGGGCGCAGCTTATGGTTGATATGAACAGCCATCAATCTAAGATGAAATTCCTTTTTCAGGCTGAGCATGATATGAAGAAGGCACACGGAATCCGGGCCTCCAGAAACGCCTACGATAACATGGTCTCCATATTTAATCAGATTATTGGTCCTGATTGTATTTTTTACCTTTTCGATAGTGGGGTCCATAGCCTATTCACCTTTTTTAAGTAAGTTTTGTATAAATTCAAAGTTCAAAGTTCAAAATCTAAATTTCTATTGTCAAGGCATTATATTAGTCAATGTCAAAAAATCTCTTTGCGTTTTCTGCGGTTTTTTTCGCTGCTTCCTCATAGGAAATTCCTTTGATTTCAGCCACTTTCTCTGCAGTATAGCGGACAAAAGCCGGTTCATTTCTGCGGCCCCTAAAGGGTTCCGGCGTCAGGTAGGGTGCATCCGTCTCAATCAGCAGGTGTTCTATGGGGATCGCTTTTACCACATCCACCAGCTTATGGGCATTCTTGAAAGTCACAGGTCCTGCAATTGAAATTGTGGCCCCAAGCTTAATATATTGCTCTGCCTGCTCCCGGCTTCCGGAGTAACAGTGCATCAGGACTTTTGTGCCAAATGCGCCTTCATTTTTAAGGATATCCAGCACATCGCCATGGGCGTCGCGATCATGGATGATGATGGGCAGCTTAAGCGCCAAAGCCAGTTTGATCTGTCTTTGAAACCAGTAGCGCTGGACCTCCCGCTCTGAGTGATCATAATAATAGTCCAGTCCTATTTCTCCAATGGCCTTGACCTTTGGTTTCCCGGCAAGTCCCTTAAAAAAGATCATGCTGTCTTCATCCATGGTCTTAGCGTCATGGGGATGGCAACCGACCGCCGCATAGCACCAGGGATACTTTTGGGCATGACTCACTGCAAGAACCGAGCTTTCGAGGTCAAAACCCACATCCATGACATAAGAAATACCTGCCATCTCAATCCTTTTAACTACCTCGTCAAGATCATCGGTATATTTCTCCGAATTCAGGTGCGCGTGGGAATCAAAGAGCATCAGCTGACACCCTCTCCATCTGGGGCCTTCGTGGTAACGAATTCCAGCCTGTCCCCATTGTCGGCGAATAGAATCATGCCTTTGGATTCTTCTCCTCTGAGATTGATCGGTTTTAGATTGGCGACCACAATGACTTTTTGGCCCACCATTTCTTCTGGTGTATAGTATTTGGAAACGCCGGAGACAATCTGCCTTTTCTCTGAGCCTATTTTAACCTGAGATACCAAAAGCTTATCTGCCTTCGGATGTTTTTTACAGCTTACAATCTCTCCGACCTTGAGATCTATTTTGTCGAAATCATCTATGGTGATTTCCGGTTTCTGTGGTTCTTCAGCGCCATCAATGATGGCTGCAAGGGCTTCCAGCTCTTTTGGTATATCAAGTCTCGGAAAAATGGCGTCTCCCTTTTTAACTGTTACAGCGCCGAGCTTCCCAAATACCGCGGCATCTTCCCACAGGACGGGCTGATCAGCGATGCCCAGCTGCTCTCGGATTTTTTGAGAGGTCGTGTGCATAAAGGGATAGATCAGGACTGAGGTAATCCGAATGGCTTCAGCTAAATTGTAAAGCACCGTATCCAGTCTGGCTTTATCCTTTTCTTCCTTAGCCAGTACCCAGGGGGCAGTCTCGTCTATATATTTATTCGTTCTTCTGATTAAAATCCAAATTTCTTCCAAGGCAAGACTAAAGCTGAATTTATTCATGTGGCTTTCCACCTTAGCGGCAGCAGCTTTTGCTATTGCCTTTAAATCGGCATCCGGACCTTCTTCGCTGCCCGGTTTCGGCAGAAGAGCGCCGTTATATTTCTCAATCATAGCAACAGTTCTGCTGACCAGATTGCCCAGATCATTGGCTAAATCAAAATTCATCCTGTTCAGCATGACTTCATTGGTAAATATGCCGTCCTGTCCAAAGGTGTATTCCCTAAGCAGGAAGTATTTGAGGGCATCCACCCCGTAGCGCTCGATCAGTTTGACCGGATCCACCACGTTGCCTTTGGACTTGGACATTTTGCCGCCCTCCATGAGGATCCAGCCATGGCCCAGAACTTTTTTGGGCAGTTCAACATCAATGGACATGAGCATGGCAGGCCAAATGACGGAATGGAATCTGACGATTTCCTTGCCTACAAGATGGACATCACATGGCCAGTATTTGTTGAATTTCTCGGGATCATCGGGATAACCCAGGGCGGTGATATAGTTTGATAGGGCATCTAGCCATACATAAATGACATGGCCCTCTTCAATAGGTACCGGTATACCCCAATCAAAGCTGGACCTTGAGATACAAAGATCATCAAGCCCCTGTTTAACGAAATTCAGCATCTCATGCCTTCTGGAATCCGGCTGCAGAAATTCAGGATTGTTCTCAAAGAGTTCAATGAGTCTATCCTGATAGTTTGATAATTTAAAAAAGTAAGCTGCTTCTTTGGCCTTTTCCACCGGTCTGCCGCAATCCGGACATTTGCCGTCAGTGATTTGGGTTTCGGTCCAAAAAGCTTCGCAGGGCGTGCAGTACCAGCCTTCATAGGTGCTTTTGTAGACATCGCCTTTTTCATACATCTGCATGAACATAGCCTGTACTCTCCTGATGTGTCTTGGCTCCGTTGTCCTGATGAAATCGTCGTAGGAAATCTCCATGGAGCTCCATAAATCCCTGATGCCTTCCACAATTTTATCAACATAGGCCTGAGGCGTGGTGTTGCTTTCAATAGCCGCCTTCTGGATCTTCTGGCCGTGCTCGTCGGTTCCGGTTAGAAACATGACATCATACCCTGTAATTCTCTTGAACCTGGCCATGGCGTCCGCCATCACGGTGCAGTAGGTATGCCCTATATGCAGATTGGAACTCGGATAGTATATGGGCGTTGAAATATAATATGTTTTTTTTGTCAATGTCTCCATCTCCTTTATATTGCGCATTTGCTTCAGCAAATTTAGCGTGTTTTTCCTATTTATAGTATCAGAAATCTTCTGAATGTGCAAGGAACTCAACGGTCGAAATCTAAGCCTTTGACCCAATTTTCCTTTGCTTACCGCGTTGACAGTAGATCTTTTATGGTTTAATATTTTTATCATAAATGGTTATGCATAATCTGTAGGATCATAGAGGTGTTATATGAAGTATGATGTCGTCATAGTCGGAGGTGGAATTGCCGGATTAACATCCGCAGCATTTCTTTCAAAAGAGGGTTATAAGGTACTTATTTGCGAAAAGGAAGCCCGTATTGGCGGTCTGGTTAACTCATTTGACTATAAAGGGTTTACTTTTGATGGCGGCATCAGGGCTATTGAAAATTCTGGAATCGTTTTGCCCATGTTAAAGCAGCTTGGCCTCGATGTGGAATTTCTAAAAAATACCGTTTCCCTGGGCCTTGGCCATGATGTGCTAAGACTCTCCTCAAAAGATAGTCTTACGGATTACCAAAAGCTTCTGAATGAACATTTCCCCGACAATATCGAAGATATTAGCCAGATAATAGGTGAAATCAAGCGCGTGATGCTTTATATGGATGTCCTTTATGGTATAGAAAATCCTCTTTTCCATGATCTGAAAAGAGAAAAGGACTATGTTTATAAGACGATCCTACCGTGGCTTTTTAAATTTCTGAAGAATATCAATAAAATTGCACGACTCAATAAACCTATTGATGACTATCTAAAACAGTTTACCAAAAATCAGGCCCTCATCGACATCATTGCCCAGCACTTCTTTAAAAAGACGCCGGCTTCCTTTGCCTTGAGCTATTTCAGCCTTTATCTGGATTACCAGTACCCAAAGGGCGGAACCGGAGTCCTTACAGACTCAATGGAAAAGTTTGTTCAAGACCATGGAGCAGAAATTCTTAGAGATACAAAAATTAGTCACGTTGATCCCCAGGCCAGACAAATTCAGGATACAAATGGAAACGCCTATGTCTATACGAAGCTGATTTGGGCTTCCGATCTCAAATATCTTTATAAGATTATCGATTATCGGGCTCTTAAAAGCGATAAAATCAAACAGATGGCCATGGCTCAAAAAAATGCCGTTTCAGATAAGGTCGGCGGCGATTCTATCTTAAGTGTTTACCTGACCTTAGACCTTCCAAAAAGCTACTTTGAAGAGATCAGCAGCGGACATTTCTTTTATACACCCTCAAAAATTGGTCTTTCCAGTATCGCTCCCATCATCCCGGATAACGAAGATAAGGCCTCCTTAATGGAATGGCTGCGTCAGTATTATGCATTTACAACTTTTGAAATTTCCTGCCCGGTCTTGAGAGACGAGACCTTAGCACCGGAAGGCAAGACTGGTCTGATCGTCAGCACTTTGATGGACTACTCCCTGGTTAAGCGCATAGCAGCTATGGATTGGTATGAGGAATTCAAACAGTTTAGCGAAGACGCCATCATTACTATCCTTGATCAGTCTATATACCCCGGTATCAGGGAGAAAGTGATGGACAGGTTTACAGCAACGCCCCTCACCATCGAAAGGCAAACGGGAAATTCAGATGGTGCCATTACAGGCTGGGCTTTTACCAACAGCTTTATTCCAGCTGTCAGCAGTATGCCAAAGGTAGCCAACTCCGTGCTGACACCTTTCCCGGATATTTTTCAGGCAGGTCAATGGTCTTATAGCCCTTCAGGGCTTCCCATATCGATTTTGACCGGCAAACTGGCTGCCGATAAGGTTATAAAGCAGTTAAAGAAATAGTTGCGTTCCAGATACGCCTCCCCATTACCCTATCAAGGGCATGGGCTGCCGGCTTCTCGTCGATGGTCTGATTAAAAAAGCGTCCGCTGATTTTTTCCATCTCAGGATCTGCCGCCAAATAATACAGCGCTTCTCCCGAGATGACAGGATCCTTTAGGGAATACCATACCACCCGATGCAAAAACTGATTGTAAAGCCAGCCATTATTGGCGCCGACATTAGTCCTAACATCTCCCGGATGCATGGCATTGATACTCACGCCCGAACCTTTAAGCTGATCTGCAAATTCCCAGACCGTCAGAAGCTGAGCAGTTTTTGAGGCACCATAACCTCTAAGTCCTGTATAAAGTCGCTTCTTCCAGTTCAAATCTTTGATATCGAGTCCATTAAAGCGGTGTCCTTCTGAGTTAACCTGAATGATGCGGGAAGGTGCGCTCGCTTTAAGCCTGTCAAGAAGCAGCTGGGTCAACAGAAAAGATGCAAGATGGTTAACACAAAAGACAAGTTCAAAATTCTCTTTGGTATACAGCCTCCTTGTGGAGTGAAGACCGGCGCAATTGATCAGCACGTCAATGCTCGGATAGTTTCTTAAAATCTCTTCTGCAGCTTTTCTGACATCAGCAAGCAGGCTAAAGTCTGCAAGGATGATATCCACAGGCACCTGCCATCGCGACCTGATTTCAGTGCTTATGGTTTCTGCTTTCTCCGGATTTCTGCAAACCATAACGATATGGGCCCCACCCTCAGCAAGCCTCTTTACAGCCTCAAGCCCCACGCCTGAAGTTGCCCCTGTGACAATGCAGACCTTGCCTTGCATGGAAGCGGTGCTTCGCTTTTGTATAGCTTTTCCGTTTTCTATAAAATTTAATTCTTCCGGCATTTTAAATGTCATAATGAACTCCTCACTAACCAAAAAAACGGTGCATAAATTTTCTGTACATTTTGTTAAAGTGCGGTATACCGTTAAAGATATCGCCCCATAAGTCGTAATAGTCTCTTTGTGCTATGATTCGTCCATCTTCATGAAGTGTCAGTTTTGTGCAGCCATACATCGGCGTATTTGGAGACTTGCGAAATGACATGGTCATCGTCCAATCCATGATGATGACATTTGAATCCTTGGTTATAAAGTCTATATCCATTTGCAGCTGTTTGCACCTGTCGGTCAGCCTATTGCACATAGCCTTAAAGTTCTCGACGCCTTCAATCCTTTGAATAGAATCCTGAAAAACGATATCGGGATGATAATACGGGAAAATATGGGACCAGTCAGGCTTGCCGTTGGTATTGTAGGTTTTTGACCAAAGCATCAGAACATTTTCCCTATTGAGGGTCAATAAGACGTCCTCACTTTGTGTCAATATAACGTCCTCCTGGATGGTTTTGCTTAGTGATTGATCTTCCATAACTGATTTCCCGCCTTCCTTGATTATTTATGCGTATTTATCACTGACTGATCTTCGCAGCCGAAAAACTCAAATTGTATGGTTACGTGACTGATGCCATGCTCATAAAGCTTGTCCTCGATTTCATCATGGATCGGGGAAGCCGAGCTGATCAGCATATCCTCAATCATAACATGGGCTTCAAAATGGATGCTGTTCTCGTCCAGGCTCCAGACATGGACATGATGAACCCCCTTGACGCCTTTCATTGCCGCGATTTCTTTTAAAACCGCTTCCAGATCGAGGCTTTCCGGAGCTCCCTGCATGAGAATATGGACCGTCTTTTTAACGAT
The DNA here is from genome assembly GCA_038248565.1 of Peptostreptococcales bacterium. Taxonomy (GTDB): domain Bacteria; phylum Bacillota; class Clostridia; order Peptostreptococcales; family Anaerovoracaceae; genus JBBRXH01. The sequence goes on from JBBRXH010000008.1 coordinate 23,404, forward strand.
ATCAAAACTTTCTTTAAGGATATAAAGTCCTATAGCAATTGTCAGTACTGGATCTACCCAGTAAATGGCGTAAAAATAAATCAAAATCCCGCCAACCACTACGGCGATAGAGGACATCGCATCCGTCAGAAGATGCAGGTATGAGGCCCTGATATTCAAACTACCCTTTGCCCCCTGCTGCAGAAGGATCACCGAAAAAAGATTGGCCGCAAGCCCGATTAGCCCAACCCAAATAACAACACCGCCATTAATTGGTTTCGGATCCATGAATTTTAAGTAGGCCTCCTTAAACAGGAATACGGAGATTGCAATCAGGAAGAAAGAATTGATAAGCGCTGCCAAAATTGTCGCCCGTTTATAACCAAAACTTCGTTTCTCATCGTTTTCGCGCTCTGCAATACGTATTGCCAGGTAACTGACAATAATGGCGACACCATCACTGAAATTATGCAGGGCATCAGAAATGAGGGATAAACTGCCAGCGAAAAGCCCCCCTATAATCTGGGCAACTGAGATTATGAAATTGAGGACGACTACAACAATCAGCCTGCTGCCTTTCATTTCTGAAATATCTGCAGCATGATCGTGATTATGGTCGTGATTATGGTCATGATTATGGTCGTGCCCGGTGCTCTTTGCATTAACTTGTTCATTATGTTTGTTGCCCATTTCAAACCACACTCCAAATCTTAATGTCGACAAAGTTTGTCCTGAAGTCCATAGCTTTATAATACACTAAGGAGAGTCAAATATTCAATCGTTCATTGCAGGATTATATCGGGTTTGAAGTAATTTACTCTCCATTTTCCGCCTTGCTTCAGCAGTGTTACTTTACCCTTTTGTGCGACCTCCTTCACAGCTCCCTCATCATCG
>JBBRXH010000009.1:0-19828 GCA_038248565.1 Peptostreptococcales bacterium
GGATCCCCCGACGGATTTGGCAAGCACCCCGGTATACTGGGTGATAACGTCTCCAGCCGCCGTTGCGGATGAAGACTCCACGGTGATTTTAATGGGATAAAATTTCTCTGTAGAACTGGCCGGAACATAATAAGTGACAGCATAGGTTTTGCTGGCGCCTTTTTTAATAGAGGACTCTACGAAGATATTCTTTGTCTTATTGATGACCTCGGTCCCACCATCAACGGTGATTTTCATGTTGCTAAGATCCCTGGTTCCGATATTGCCCACTGTAAAGGCCAGCTGAAAATCCTGACCGGTGCTGACTTCCGTCGGAATGCTTACAGAAGTGATTTCGAGGTTGCTTGAAATTTGTGAGCCGCCGCCCTGTACCGGTAGGTAAAGGGTTTGGGTCGTGGTGTATTTGGTCCCACCGCCATAGGTGGCATCTACTGTGACTGTCACAGCGTAACTGCCGCTTTTGACGCTGTCGTCTGCCAGAAGTGCAAAGATAGCGTGCTTATGATTGCTGGATCCTGAAACGCTCAGAGTTCCCAGGAGCTTGCTGGTGATGTCATTATCAAGAGATAGGCCTGCAGGTAGTCCTAGAGAAACCTGTACATCCTGCAACGTCACATCGCCCTTATTGGTCACCGTCAATGATAAATCATTGGGCTCCCCCGAAATAAGGCCATCAGTATCCTCAAGAGTGTGGGTGATGGAGGCGCTGGCAACATCAGCAGCAGGCGGCACAACGACGTCTGCCAAGGCTAATACCTTTACCCTGCAGGTGAATTCTGCTGAGGAAGCTCCGCCGTCCCAGGTCGCAAGTATAGGAACGGTATAGGTTCCGGGCGTTGCACCTTCCAAGCTGATCTTCCAGCTGGCCGTTGTAATGGAGGCTGTCGTCGTTGCAGCTGAAGCTGAAGCAACATACGGAATGGCGCCGTCGTTTTTAAAAAGGGTAGCAGTGCCTGCTGTCAGACTCACAGGGATATCCAATGCGCTGACATTTGTGATCGCAACTTTTAGGGTAGCGGTACCGTCCACATAGCCGCTGGCTAAATAGCCTGAGGTTGGTACGATGGTGATATCGCTGCTGGCCGCAAAGGCGGGAGGGGATGTAACCGGGCTGGCGATGAGTAAAATAAGGGCTAAAATAAATGATAATGCTTTAGTCGTTTTCATTTTGGTTATACTCCTCCTTAGTTTTGATGTGTACGATATTTCCGTCCTGTAGGGTGACAACTTTGTCACCGAATTTGGCGATTTTCCTGTCATGAGTTACAATGATCAGCGTTTGCTGCTTCTCCCGAACCATTCGGATGATGAGATCCAGCACATCCTGAGAAGTATGGGAATCCAGATTTCCTGTGGGCTCGTCGGCAAAGATGATCTTGGGATTGCCGACTATGGCTCTGGCGATACCGACCCGTTGCTGCTGGCCGCCGCTCATTCTGCTGGGCTTGCGCTTATCGTAGCCTTTTAGTCCCACGATCTCCAGCATCTTTTTGGCATTGAGTTCACGGCTTTTTTTATCCACGCCTTGGAAGATCAATGGGAGGCTGACGTTTTCCAGCGCTGTGAGCATGGGCAGCAGGTGGTAAGCCTGAAATATAAATCCGATATTCTTTTGGCGAAATAAAGTAACTTCCTCCTCGCTGAGGGTATGGACAGCGACGCCGCCGATAATGACCTCACCTTTTGTAGGTTTCTCCAGGCCGGCCATCATATTGAGAAAAGTCGATTTGCCCGAGCCGGAGACGCCAAGGAGACATACGACTTCTCCTTTAAAGATCTCCAGACTGACGGAATCCAGAGCGATGACTCTTTCATCTCCCATACGGTAGACCTTTCTCAAATCTTTTATGACGATTAGGGGCTTTTGTGATTTTGCAGGTTTTATTTTAATCCAGCTCCCTTCAGTTCGCTTAGCCAGGCAAAGGCATCGGCATCGCTGGGCATGCGCCAGTCTCCTCTGGGAGACAAGCTTACGGAGCCCACCTTGGGGCCATCCGGAAGACAGCTTCGCTTGAATTGCTGGGAGAAAAATCTTTTATAGAACAGGGTCAGCCATTGTTTGATGACCTCTTTCGAATAATCGCCCGCAAAGGCTGTTTTGGCGATGAAGAGCAGTTTGTCCGGGGACATGCCAAAACGTATGGTATAGAAGATGAAGAAGTCATGGAGGATATAAGGTCCTACAGAATCTTCCGTCATCTGGACGATCTGATCATCATCGCCCGGCGGTAAAAGCTCCGGTGAGATGGGCGTATCCAGGATGTCCTGAAGGGTGGCTTTGAGCAGAGCATTATCCGCGCTGAAGTCAGGATCTGCACCAGGACCGCTTAATCTGTTATCCATGACCCATTTGATGACGAAACGCACCAGAGTCTTTGGGATGCTGGCATTGACGCTGTACATGGACATATGGTCTCCGTTGTAGGTGCTCCAGCCCAGGGCGATTTCAGAAAGGTCTCCGGTACCCACGACCAGGCCGTTTTCCATATTGGCCACATCCATGAGGATCTGGGTCCGTTCTCTGGCTTGGGCGTTCTCATAGGTGATATCATGAACCTTGGGATCATGACCGATATCTTTAAAATGCGAAAGGACAGAGTCCCTAATAGGTATTTCGCGTACATCCGTGCCCAGCAGCTTCATGATGGTCAGGGCGTTGCCATAGGTTTTACCTGAGGTGCCGAAGCCTGGCATGGTGATGGCCACGATATTTTTGGGATCTTTTTTAAGCAGCTTAAGGGTTTCGGCGCAGACCAAAAGTGTCAGGGTTGAATCCAGGCCTCCTGAGATGCCGACTAGGACCTTTTCTGTATGGGTATGCTCGAGCCTCTTGGCAAGACCAGCGGTCTGAATGCTGAAGATTTCACGGCAGCGGTCGTCGATGGTGTTTTTATCGTTGGGTACAAAGGGGGTTTTGGGATAAGTCCGCATGAGGGAATCCGTATCCGCATCAAGAACTCTGACGGGCGTTAAGGCAACCTCGGTATACTGATACCTGCTGCTGTAAGCCGAGGTGCATTCCTCAAAGTTTTGACCGTAGGTCCTTTCGAACTTAATGCGTTCATAGTCGATTTCGCCGTAAGTAATGGCATTGTCCCGTGCGAACCTTTGGCCCCTGGCAATCAGGGTGCCGTTCTCGGCAATAATGGCATCGCCGCCGAAGACCAGATCTGTGGTAGACTCGTGGACTCCTGATGAGGTATAAGCATAGCCGCAGATACTTTTTGCGCTTTCCTGCAGCACCAGATTTTTGCGGTAATCCGCCTTTCCCACCATCTCATTGCTGGCGGAAGGATTCAAAATAATGTGGGCGCCGTTAAGGGCCAGGTGGGCTCCCGGAGAAATGGGCACCCAAAGATCCTCGCAGATTTCGATGCCAAGCTTCAAATCGTTTTCGTAGTCATTGAAGATCAGATGACCAAAAGGAATATCATAATCAAAAAGCCTGACGCTGTTAATATCATCGGAAATTTTAATGCCGGAGGCAAACCAGCGGGCTTCGTAGAATTCTTTGGCGTTGGGCATGAACATTTTTGGCACGATGCCTTTGATGACGCCGCCCTGCATGAGTGCCGCACAATTATAGTAATTGTTTTCTACCCGCATATAAAAGCCGACGATAGCCAGAGCCTTATATTTTCTGGTTTCTTCTGCAATAATTTTGAGGCTCTGCATCGCTTTTTTGTAGAGGAATTCCTGGTAGAAAAGGTCAGCACAGGTATAACCGGTAATGCAAAGCTCAGGAAATAGAACGATTCCGGCGCCCTGGGCATCGGCCTCTCTCAGACATTCAAGAATTTCAACCGTATTATACTCTGGATTGGCGATTTTGATCTTTGGGGTAACACAGGCGGTTCTGACTAAGCCAATTTTATTCATATCAATCACTCCAATTATGGGCACCCCCGCCGAATTCGGCTCAAATGCACTCTTTTAATATAGACGTGGATTTCTGCTAAAAGTTTCATACTTAATAAGATTATTTTTAATAGGATAGTATTATTTTGTTAGCCGTTTATTCAACGTAATTATATACTAATAAAAAGTAAAATGGCTACAAAAATATGCGGTTTAAGGCAAGATCCACAAATGGAAGCTCTATACAAATCAGTGAAAAAGATGAAGCGAAAAGAAACAGCTGATAATTGACAAATATTTCCAAATATGATAGATTACAGTTAAAGACCGGCAGAAGTTTTATTGCGGGAAGGGGTGCTGGTGATATATAATGAATTGAATAAAAATATAATGCACGCAAGTCGGCAATTCGGGAGGGAAAATAAGTGAAAAAAATATATGTGTCTGATTTCAAAATGATAGATGAGGAAATCGAGGATTTTTTTATGGTAAAGAGCTTTGCCATAAAAATAGGTGCCAATAAAAAACAGTATTTGGACGTCGTATTAGGGGATAATTCGGGAGATGTCTCCTGCAAGAAATGGGATATCACAGAGCCTGAGATCCTGAGCTTTGAAGGCATAAAAGACGGCGACATCGTAAAGATCCGAGGGGCCATTACGGAATGGAACGGCATGAAACAGCTGAAAATTCTAAAGCTGAGAAAACTAAACGACTCTGAAATAATAAATATTGCAGACTTCATTAAAGCGGCTCCGGAGCCTGCGGCAGATATGCTGGCCTTTATCAGAAGCAGAGTAGCCAAGATGAAGGATGAGGATTTCAAGACGATCTGCACCAGGCTCATCGACGATAATGAGGTCAAGCTGATGTACTATCCTGCGGCTGCAAAGAATCATCATGCCGAGATGGCCGGACTGCTCTATCATGTCAAAAGGATGCTGGAGATGGCGGAAAAGGTCTGTGGCATCTATGGCAATCTAAACAAGGATCTGCTGGTGGCCGGCGTCATCATGCATGATATTGAAAAGCTCAATGAGATGGATGCCAACGAATTCGGCATCGTATCCAGTTATACTTTCGAAGGACAGCTCTTAGGACACCTGATTCAGGGGGTAAAGGTCATAGACAGACTGGCCATAGAGCTTCACATCAGCGATGAAAAGGCCATTATGCTGGAACATATGATGATTTCCCACCACTACGAAGCAGATTACGGCAGCCCCAAAAAGCCGCTGTTCCCCGAGGCAGAGATCCTGCATTATATCGATATGATCGACGCCAGAATGTATGATATGAATGAAGCGCTGATGCCCACAGAGCCGGGAGAGTTCTCCGAGAGAGTCTGGACCCTTGAAAACAGAAGGCTCTATAAGCCGGCAGGATTTTAGAATGGAAATAATAAGGGAAGTTCAGGAGATCATGGACAGGATCGAGGAGGCGGGGCATGACGTTTACGCCGTAGGCGGAAGCGTCAGGGATGCGCTGCTGGGCAAGGCGCCTTATGACTGGGACCTTGCCACCGGCGCATCGGCGGAAACCATCGTGAGTCTGTTTCCGCGCACCGCCAAGGTCGGCATCAAATTCGGCATCGTCAAAGTAATCCATGAAGGGGTGACAGTGGATGTTGCCACCTATAGGATAGACGGACCCTACGAAGACTGCAGGAGACCCTGCCATGTGGACTTTACAGATAATCTTGAAGAGGATCTGAAGCGCAGAGATTTCACCATCAACGCCATGGCCTTCAGTCCAAAGAGGGGGCTTAAAGACCCTTTTGGCGGCCAGGCAGATCTTGAGCGAAGAGTTATAAAAACCGTGGGCCATCCAACAGCCAGATTCAAGGAAGATGCGCTGAGGATTCTTCGCGCAGTCAGATTTGCGGGGCAGCTGGATTTTGATATCGATCAGGCAACCCTTTCGGCTATGAAGGAGAAGGCAGAGCTGCTTTCACTGATCAGCATAGAAAGAATCAGAGAAGAGTTTGAAAAAATGAGCCTCTCAGAAAAAGCGGGCAAAAGCTTCAGGCTTTGTCTGGATTTAGGCTTATTGCCTTATATATTGGGTGAAGGTTTCCGAAGTATTAATTCAGATGAAAAGCAAAAATTCCTGAAGATGGCTGAGACTATAGATGCCAGCAAAGCGAACAGAGATATCAGGCTTTCTCTATTTATACTCTGTTTTGGCACTGATAAGACTATGAAAGCCATAGATAGACTGCGATTTGACAATCTGACCAAGACGAAGCTGAAAAGCATCAAATACTTGGTGGAAGACCTGCCTCAGATTCAGACTAAAGAAGCGTTAAAAAAATTCATTTGCCGAAACAGCTTTGATACCTATCAATTTGCCGAAGAGGTTGCCGGAGAACTGGCTGAAAAACCGGATAATGCGAAAAGGCCTGCTGCCGAAATCCCGCAAGTAGAAAAGAGAAAGCTCTGGCTGGCGGAAATCACAAAAAATAGGGAAGCCATTTTTCAGGCGGATCTGGCCGTGAACGGAAACGATCTGATCAGGGCCGGCGTAGCCAAAGGCGCTAACGTGGGGAAGGTATTATTATTTCTGCTGGATCATGTCCACTTATACCCGCTGGATAACGAGACGGATATCCTGCTGGCCAAGGCAACCGCGTTTAAACAGCATTCCTGAAGGAGCCTACATGGAAGAGAAAAGGGCCACAATATTAGAGGTCATTTATCACAACGATGACAACGGTTATACCGTTGCCGTCGTTTCTTCGGATGAGGAAATGTATACGGCCGTCGGGTATCTGCCCTCGGCCCATAAAGGCAAGATTTATAATCTCAAAGGGGAATGGAAAAAGCACGCCTCCTACGGCGAACAGTTCAGTTTCTCTGAATTCAGCGAAGAGATGCCCAGGACCAGCGACGGCATCGCCGATTTTCTGGCTTCGGGCCTTCTGAAGGGTATCGGGCATAAGACCGCTTTAAACATCGTCAGCAGATTTGGGGAAGAAACCTTCAATATCATAGAAAACGCACCTGAAAGGCTGGTGGAGATCGAAGGGATCGGCCAAGTCAAGGCTGCCTCCATCGCAGAAGCCTTCAAGGCGCACCGGGAGCCTGCAGAGGTCATCCTATTCTTTCAAAGATATGATATAAGCCCTGCCAGTGCCATGAGGCTCTATAAGGCCTATGGTTCGGATGCTATCCGTATTGTGCAGGAAAACCCCTATAGACTGGTTGAAGATATCGATGGCATAGGCTTTCGCAAAGCTGACGTCATTGCTGAGAAGATGGGCATGAGCAGAGACGACGATTACAGGATTGCCAGTGGAGCCATCTATATCCTTAACCTAAGCGTAAACGAGGGCCATACCTATCTGCCCCATAAACTCTTTTGCGAGAGAACGGCGGAGCTGCTGGAAGTCTCCATCGAAGCGGTCAGCGATGTGGTGACTCAGATGACCTTCAGCGGAGAGCTTCAGATAGAGAACCTGGAGAACAGGTCCGTGGTTTTTCTAACGCCCTATTATGTAGCGGAGCAGAACGTCTGCAAAAACCTGGTGGCCCTTAACAATTCAACCCTAAAGCTCATCAAGGCAAATATAGAGGAACTCATCGCAATAACGGAAAATCAGACAGGAAAATTTCTGGCAGACAATCAGAGGGAGGCCGTCGTCGCTGCTGTTAAAAACGGCGTCTGCGTCATAACCGGCGGACCCGGAACCGGGAAGACTACTATCATCAATACGATTATGAAGGTTTTTGATTTCGGGGGACTTCAGACCGCCATCGCAGCGCCCACAGGCAGAGCGGCAAAGCGTATCACCGAGACATCGGGCTATGCAGCCAGCACCATCCATAGATTATTGGAGTGCTATTTCTCCGAAGGGGAAAACAAAATGCGCTACGGCAGAAATGAAGAAAACCCATTATATTATGACGCCATCATCATCGATGAAGCCTCCATGGTGGATATTCTGCTGATGAACGGCCTGCTTAAAGCCATCAAACCCGGAACGAGGCTGATTATAGTAGGAGACGCTGACCAGCTGCCTCCTGTAGGTGCCGGCAATGTGCTTCGGGACATACTTGATAGTGAAATCATCCATGCCGTCAGGCTGACAGAGATATTCAGGCAGGCTAGAGAGAGCATGATCGTCGTCAACGCCCACCGGATTTACAAAGGGGAGTACCCCTATATCAATGAGAAAGATAAGGATTTTTTTCTCCTGAAAAAGGCAGGCAAACATGAAATTATGAGTACCATTATCGATCTTTGCCAGAGACGCCTGCCGGATTACTTTACACAATGCGATCCGATCAGGGATATCCAGGTCCTGACCCCTGTTCGCCAAAAGGACAACCTTTTAGGAAGCATCCATCTTAATAAAGAACTTCAGCAGGTTTTAAATCCACCGGCCCCCCACCTTTCGGAAAAACTGCTCAAGGACCGCATCTTCAGAGAAGGGGATAAGGTCATGCAGATCAAAAATAATTATCAGCTGGAATGGAAGAAGCAGGACGATTTTCAAACCGGCCAGGGGGTTTTCAACGGCGACGTGGGATTTATCCATACCATCGACCTGGAGCATAATATTATCACCGTGGTTTATGAAGACACCAAGTTCGTCCGCTATGATTTTACCGCTATGGATGAAATTGAGCTGGCTTACGCCATGACGGTCCATAAAAGTCAGGGCAGCGAATTCCCTGTCATCGTCATGCCCCTCTCCAGATTCCCGGCCATGCTGTCCACCAGAAATCTGCTCTATACGGCAGTAACCAGGGCCAGAGAGGCCGTCGTTTTGGTTGGCTCTGAAAAGGTCATGGAGGAGATGGTGGACAACAACAGCATCGTTTTGCGATACTCGGGACTGGCAGCGAGACTGCGCAAGTTCCTCATATGATCGGAAAATTGAAAAGAGCCTTCCTGGATCTGATCTATCCATCTAACATCTACTGCATTTGCTGCGGTGACACCATCTTTGAGCAAGCACTTTATGCCCTTTGCAAGAATTGCACGGAAAAGATCACCTGGGCCAACCAGAGGAGCTGTATAAAGTGCGGAAAGATCCTGCAGGACTGGTATGAGCCGGACTACTGTATGGATTGCAGCCATATCAGGCATAGCTTTAAGCAGGGATTCTGCTGCGTCCAGTATGGTGAACTGGAACGTCAAATACTTCATCAGCTGAAATATAAGGGCAGGGGTTATCTGGCGCGAAAAATCTCGGAAATCATGATCGACAGAATAGCCTTTGAAAACCTGGCTATACAGTATATAATACCAGTACCGATCCATAGGCTTAAGCTTAAGGAAAGAGGGTACAATCAGGCAGGACTCATAGCAGGAAATCTTGCAGCAGGCCTGAACCTGCCCTGGAGCGATAAAATACTGATTAGAGTCCGGGAGACGGAGCCTATGAACCAGCTTCACCCGAAGGAACGCCGGCGTAATATGCAGGGAGCTTTCGCGCCGGGGAAGAAAGCCGGGGAGCTTGTTCGGGATAAAACCCTCCTCCTGGTGGATGACATCTTTACGACAGGCAGCACGGTGGATGCCTGCGTCGAAGTCCTTCTCAGCATGGGCGCAAAAGAGGTGTATGTTTTTACCTTCGCCGCCGGTGCCAATGAGAAATAGAATTTATCGGAAGTTTGCGTTGCCCGGGTCTGTGGTTGAAAGTTCAAGCCAGTTGCGGGCAAAAGAACCCACGTAAGTCATCTGTCAAAGGATGATGATCATGGCGCAGCTTAGATGTAAGCCCTGCGGGACTATATTTATCCCAAAGGCGGGTGTGGGGTCAAAGACCAGGTCAGCCGGGCAACGCAAGCTTCCGATGCTATTTTATCCACAGGTTAGTGAGAACGGTCGTTCTTCGTCAGCTTCATTTACTTTGATTAACTAATGAATAAATATGCATCTTCGCAAACCTTAAAATGCAATGTAAGTATAAAAAATAAGACAATATTGATGAATAGCAATGCATACAAGAAGGTGCATAAAACCATCCACATGGGAACCATTGATTTTTCAATTATACACAGACTTATCCACAGTATCAACAGAGCACAAAGTGGTCATAAAATAGGCGCTCACAGGAAGTATTGCATACATAATATAGAATACAGTATGAGACTTAATGAATTGCCATGCATAATAAATTATTAAAAAATAAAGGAATAATTCGCCAAAATAGAATATAATGAATCAAGAAGTTATCGCATGAAGGAAGACAGTTTAATTAAGCTAATAAGGGGGAAAAAGTAATGAAAGTTATAATTACAAGTAAGAATTTTAATGCAAGTGATCATCTCAAAGATTCGATCGAAAAAAAATTCGAAAGGCTGGGAAAGTATTTTTCAGACGATATTGTAGCTAACGTTACACTGGTCATGGTTAAGGAAAGACAGACCATGGAGGCGACCATCAATGCAAGAGGGACTATATTCAGGGCCGAAGAAACAGCTACAGATATTTACAATGCCGTTGACAGAGTAATCGATAAGCTTTCATCACAGATGTCCAGGTTTAAAACCAAGCTTCAAAAGAAGCATAAGGAGCATGTGGAGGTTATGTTTAACGAGCTCCCCGAGGATAAAGACGCAGACAGCGATGAAATCAATATTGTAAGAAGCAAAAAGTTTGACATCCTGCCTATGACGGCTGAAGAAGCGGTTATGCAGATGGAACTTTTAGAGCACAATTTCTATGTTTATATGAACCCTGACAAAGCCACTGTGAATATCGTCTACAAGAGAAAAGACGGAAGCTTTGGTCTTCTTGAACCAAAGTACTGATCAATCGGATCGATTTGACTTGGCCGGCTCCATTTTTATGGTGCCGGCCATTTTTTTGACAAATCTCTTGTGGGAAAAGGATTTATTATATACAATGAAGTGAGGATTATCCAAAGGAGAATTTCGAATGCAGGAGATCATTAACAACATCACCTATGGCGTCAGAATTGTAGATGTAATCGATATCGCGTTGGTTGCCTTTGTCATCTATAAGGTTTTGACCTTTATACATGAAACAAGAGCTGAGCAGCTGGTCAAAGGCCTGCTGGTGCTTGTTTTCGCGACTTTTATTTCAGACAAATTGAAGTTCTATACGCTTAACTGGATTCTGGTTAATACCATGACATTAGGCGTGATCGCCCTGATCATCGTATTTCAGCCGGAGCTTAGAAGAGCCCTTGAATATATCGGCAGGAGTCAATTTATCCGCACCCAGTTTGTCAGAATCGACAAGGAAAAGGCAAAAAGCATTACAGGCTCTCTGGTTAGGGCGATCGATTATTTCTCATCTAAGAGCATAGGTGCATTGATCGTACTGGAACAGGAAACAGCTCTCAGCGATATCAGCGAATCCGGCACTAAAATCGATGCGGAAATTTCCACTGAGCTCATCGGAAATATTTTCTATGAAGGCTCTCCTCTCCATGATGGAGCAATGATCATTCGCGGAGACAGAGTGCTTGCTGCAGGCTGCGTCCTTCCGCTGACTCAGGATAAAAGCCTCAGCAGAGACCTGGGAACCAGACATAGAGCGGCCCTTGGCATCACGGAGAATTCCGACGCCGTGGTCTTTATAATATCTGAAGAAACCGGCATTATATCCCTGGCGGTCAATGGCAAACTCACAAGATTTCTTGACATTAAGTCTGTTGAAAAAACCATTTTGAATCTTTATTTGGCGGATATCGAAGAGAAAAAACCTCGCGTGCCTTTTATGGATCTTTTGAGGAGGACTAAAAATGTCAAGAAATAAAAAAAAGATAACATCGGGGAAAACCTTTAATATAATTATATCCATCATTATAGCTATATTTCTATGGGTCTACGTCATAGCTGAGGTTAATCCTGTGACTCAGCAGACTATGGCGGCTATTCCGGTCCAGCTGCTCAATTCTGAAGCTGTTTCAGCCCATGGACTTGCGCTGGGGAGTATACAGAACTTTACAGTTGATGTGATTATAGAAGGGAAAAGACGGGAGTCTGTTAAGGTAACATCCGGACAGATCGTTGTTACTGCAGACATTGCCGGTCTTGTCAAGGGAGAAAACCTGGTTCCCGTTTCCGTCGCTGTGCCTGAGGGTATGACTATACTTCAAATATTGCCTGCCAGGATTAATGTGACCGTCGAAGAATTGGTCACGGAGGCAAAACCTGTTAAGGTAAAATTTGTCGGAACGGCAGATCCCAACAGTGAGCCCGGCGGTATCGCCATAGAACCCCTTAAAGTCAATATTTCCGGCGCCAAATCCGCTGTTAGCGCTGTAGCGGCACTGGAAGCGTCAATCAACGTCAGCGATCTTTCGGACACGCCAAAAACCATTCAGGTTCAGGGCGTAGCTGTGGATTCGGCGGGAAAAAAGATTGATAATATAAAAAGCTCCGTCGATAATGTCAGCGTAACAGGCAGGCTATTAACGACAAAAGATGTAAAACTTGATGTTCAAATCGTTGGCCAGCTTAATCCGATTTATGAAATCAAATATATCAACATTCCAAGTACCATTAAAATAAAAGGTGATTTGGATCTTCTCCAGACTATAACCGACATTAAGGCAGAACCCATAGATATCAGCCAGCTCAAAGCGACCAGTAAGCAGCCGATCAAGCTGATCCTTCCTGAGGGAATCGAAGTGGCAGCCGGAAATGATGCGCTCACTGCGGAAGTCGGCATTTCCGAACTGGCTTCACAGAAATTTGTCTATAGCAGCAGCGAAATCAGTATCCAAAACCTTGAACCATCCCTAAAGGCATCGGTCAAAGCACTTCAGATAACGGTTACCGCCTCCGGCAGCCCGGAGATTATCAATAGTCTGGTTAAAACGGATATAACGCCTTTTATAGATCTTTCGGGCAAGCAGGCGGGCGTAGGCAATGTGACTGTCGGCTTTACTTACTCCAAACAAATCGATGGAGTGATATCTGACCCGGCGGAAGTATTTGTAGATATTTCCCAGCAATAATAATTATAGGATAAAAAGGAGACATATTAATTATGGGTAGACTATTTGGAACCGATGGGGTAAGAGGTGTGGCCAATTCCGAGCTGACTCCGGAGCTGGCCTTTAATTTAGGCAAAGTTGGCGCCTTTGTTCTGGGCAAAAATGCCCATAGACCTGTTGTGGTCATCGCTAAGGATACGAGAATATCAGGCGATATGCTGGAAGATGCGATCAGTGCAGGCATCCTCGCCATGGGCGGCGATGTGATTAAGGTCGGCATTTTGCCGACACCGGCAGTGGCCTATCTGGTTAAGCGATTCAATGCGGACGCCGGCGTCGTGATCTCCGCCTCCCATAATCCCTTTGAGTATAACGGAATCAAGTTCTTTAACGGTGAAGGCTTTAAGCTGGATGACGATATAGAAGATGAAATAGAAGATATCATTACCCGCAATATCGACGTCAATAAGCATATTACCGGAGACCGCCTTGGTCGGTGCATCGAAAGCGAGGATGATGCGGCTGCCCTTTATGCAGAGCACCTTGAAGAGACCATCGATGTCAGCCTGATTGGCATCAGGGTTGTCATCGACTGCGCCAATGGAGCAGCCTATACTATCGCAGAAAAAGTTCTCACTAATTTAGGTGCCCAGGTCATCGCTATTGCGAATACGCCTAATGGCCTTAATATTAACGCTAACTGCGGATCCACCCATCCTCAGGACCTTCAGGCAAAAGTCCTTGAAGAGAAGGCCGATCTCGGATTGGCTTTTGATGGTGATGCGGATAGGCTCATCGCTGTAGACGAAAAAGGACAACTGGTGGACGGGGACAGACTCATCTATATTTGCACCAAGATGTTAAAGGCGGAAGGACTGCTTGCAGGAGACAAAGTGACCGCAACGGTCATGAGCAATATTGGGTTTTATAGGGCTATCGAAAGCATCGGCTGCAGCGTGGATACGACTCAGGTCGGTGACAGATACGTGCTGGAGAGCATGCTTAAATCCGGCTGCGTCATCGGCGGCGAACAATCCGGACATATTATTTTTCTGGACTATTCTACAACAGGCGATGGCATTTTATCAGCCCTTCAGGTGCTTAAGGCCTACAAAAAGTCGGGTATTCCCCTATCTGAAATGGCAGCTGAAGTCACCATCTATCCCCAGATACTCAGAAATGCCGTAATCAAAAACGAAAACAAAAAGAAATATACGAGCCATCCGGAAATCATGGCTGAAATTGAGCGTATAGAGTCCATCATGGCTGATGAAGGCAGAGTCCTGATCAGGCCATCCGGCACCGAGCCGCTGGTCCGAGTGATGATCGAAGGCAAAGACAAAGCCCTCATTACAGGTCTGGCAGAGGGCCTTGCAAAACTTATCCAGCAAAAGCTAGGGTAGGCAAAATTAATTAACTGATCCATCTATGATGCGAAGGACTTTGGCGCTGCCCTGAACAGGATAACTTTCCGCTACGGGGCCGGTAAAAACAACTTCGACTTTAACGCCAATAGCCAGCTTGTCGAGATCAGCCAGCTCAAAATATTTCTTCTCTGAACCAACAACCAAAACAGTATCTTTTGTCAGTGTTATGCTGGCCTTGTCAGAAACGAGGCCGGCATTTTCTTCAGCTGTTCCCTCTACAAGGATGGCCGCCATAATATCGGTAGGGTTATCGGATAAAGAAACCGTGGTGATCAGACCTCTGATGCCTACATCTCCGGAATCATCTATGGCCTTCGTACAGCCGGCAATACCGAAAACGAGCAGAAATAGTGTTAGGATCAAACCTATAGCTTTCATATGAACGCCTCCTTGGGTTTCTGATTTTATTATATACCTATTAGACGTAATCGAAACAGAAAAGTTGCTGAATTCTCCTATATTGGGAACACACTATAATAAGAACACCTTTTGCCTTTTTGACGAAAATGTTTTATAATGGGTGCAGAAGGAGTTGAACATGCAGAAAACCTGCATTTAGTATTAGCGCCAGAACTCATCTCATTGTGCCAGCAGGCACAGACTATATGGGAGATGAGTTGACGAGGTCAGGGGAGTATCGAACATTCGGCGGATGCCCCTGCGGTTCATAGAGGAATCGTAACGAGTCTTACAAAGCTTTCGGGCGACCGAAATGACAGAAGAGACCTGAATCCAGTTAAATAAAGCAGACCCTGAGGCATAGCCTTGCGGGGGTTTGCTTTTGTGATATAAGGAGAAAATTTATGTGCGGAATCGTAGGATACATAGGGGATGACAACGCCTGTGAGATTATTATAGAAGGACTTAAGAGACTGGAATACAGGGGCTACGATTCCTCAGGAGTTGCCCTGTGTGAAGAGGGAAAAATCAGAATTTATAAGAGCAAGGGTAGGATTGCCAATCTTGAGGCCAAAATTGCCGAAGAAAACTTTAACAGCACCGTCGGCATCGGCCATACCAGATGGGCCACCCATGGGGCACCTTCCGACGTGAATGCCCACCCTCATGGCAATATGGATGATACCATCGCCGTCGTCCATAACGGCATCATCGAGAACTACGTGGAATTAAAAGAGCGGCTGATCAGTGAACATGGCATCGCTTTCAAATCGGAGACGGATACGGAGGTCATCGCCCATCTTATCAGCGTTTGTTATAAGGGTGATTTGCTGGACGCCGTCTATGAGGCTGTGGAACAGATGCGTGGCGCTTATGCCATCGGTGTTATTTCCTCTAATGAACCGGACAAGATTATAGCAGTTAGAAAAGATGCACCGCTGATCGTGGGACTGGGAGAGGGCTGCAATTTTATAGCCTCTGACATTCCTGCCATATTAAAACACGTGCGCAAAATTTATCTCATTGAAAACAACGAAACCGTCGTTCTGACAAAAAATGATGTCAAAATATTCAATGCAGATAGAAAGCCGGTCAAACATGAAGTATTCAATGTGACCTGGGATGCTGATGCGGCAGAAAAAGACGGATTCGAGCATTTTATGCTCAAGGAGATCCACGAGCAGCCCAAAGCGGTTTACGATACGCTGAACAGACGTCTTGGAGAAGATGGCAGCATCAAACTGGATGGCATTAGCCTGACCAAGGAAGATTTGAATAACATCAACAAGGTCTATATCGTGGCCTGCGGCACGGCTTATCACGCCGGTCTCGTGGGCAAATACGCCATCGAGAAGCTGGCAAAAGTGCCTGTAGAGGTAGATATCTCCTCGGAATTCAGATATCGGGATCCCTTTGTAGACGACAAAACATTGTTCATTGCCATTAGTCAATCCGGCGAAACCCTGGACACCCTGGCAGCCTTGAGAGAGGCCAAGCGCAAGGGCGCCCGGATATTGTCCGTGGTCAATGTGGTCGGCAGCTCCGTGGCTAGAGAATCAGACGATGTCTTTTATACCTGGGCCGGCCCGGAGATTGCAGTGGCATCAACCAAGGCCTACACCACCCAGCTGGTCTGTATGTATCTCATCGGACTCTATATGGGAATCACCACAGGAAAAATCGAGCAAGATTATTATGATCAATTAATACAGGAACTCAAAAGCATCCCTGAAAAGCTTAAAGTCGTCCTAAAGCATGAGGATAAGATCAAAGAACTGGCTTCGCAGCATTATAAAATGGAGCAGGTTTTCTTCATCGGAAGGGGCCCGGACTGCGGCGTCTGCTATGAAGGCTCCCTCAAACTCAAGGAAATATCCTATATCAATTCCTTCGCCATCGCCGCAGGAGAACTCAAGCACGGCACCATCGCCCTCATCGAACAGGGTACCCTGGTCGTCGCCCTGGCCACCCAGGACAGACTCTTTGAAAAGATGCTGTCCAACATCCAGGAGGTCAAAGCCCGAGGCGCCTACGTCATCGGCCTCGCTAAGGCGAGCAACATCGAAATGGCTAAACAGGCCGACAAGGTCCTCTACATCCCGGACTGCATGGACGAGATTACGCCCCTGCTCTCCGTCGTCCCACTCCAAATGTTCGCCTACTATATTGCGAAGCTAAGAGGCTGCGACATCGATAAACCAAAAAATCTGGCAAAATCAGTGACTGTAGAATAATCGAAGATCAGAAAAGATCTAAAAAACAAATTCCTTATATTATAAAGCGCGTTGGTAATCAATTAAATTACAACGTGCTTTCTATTTGTTTGTACAATAGCTATTGTATTTAGCTGGCATGGCTACAAGTCGATTTCCTAAAATTTAAATACTATTAAGAATGTGAATTAAATAACGTTATGCGATTGACAACGCAGAGCAATAGGCATAAAATTACAAATTGGAGAGCGAAACGGCACGTATATTTACGGTAAAAATTGAAATTAGCACAATGATTATGTTGTTTTATACAATATACAACGAAGATATTTCGGTTTAAATGTATACAATATACCAAATGCAAAATAAAACATCACTAAATCGATAGAGAGCAAAACTTTTATGGCAAGCGCCTTAAAAGCAGGCAAATAGGAGGATCGTTAAATGACTAAAAATAGGGGAAATAATTGTGCTTCGGTGCCCCAAAACAAAACTGTCAATGAGAGAATCAAGGGAATTATTCAAATCCTGCCGGGAGGCGATTGCGGCGGATATGGCGGATGTCATTGTAAAAGCTGTCATGAATGCGCCGCGTTGATTGCTGAAGGGGCTTCTGTGGCTTTATGCCCAGCCTGCACCACGGATGATATAAATGTAATTGCATCAATTATAGGCGTTGAAACTGTTCCGGCAAAGGATGAAATTGCCTTTATTCGCTGTGCTGAGAAATCTTCTGGCAGAAAGAAATCAGAAGAGAGTTTGAGCTGTGAAGAAGCCGTAAAGCAAGGCTTTCTAAATGATGAGTGCCATTATGGCTGCGTGGGAATGGGATCCTGTATAGAGCGGTGTAAATTTAAGGCCATGACACTGGTAGATGGCGTTGTAAAGATAGATAAAGAAAAATGCAACGGGTGCCGCGCCTGCATAGGAATATGCCCCCAGGAGCTGATTGTTATGGTTCCAAGGGAAGCAACAAACTTCATACCTTGCGCATCAAAAGATGATGAAGAGACTACGAAAGCGCAATGCGGAAGTGGTTGTATCGGCTGCGGCGACTGTGAGGAAGCCTGCCCGCAAAACGCTGTTAGTATAATTGAAAACTGTGCGGTTATTGATTATGAAAAGTGCGTCGGTTGCGTAGCGTGTGCCTTTAAATGCCGCAAAAAGATTATTGTTGATGAACTTCATGATTTGACAAAACTAAAGGACAAAATCGCTTTTGTGAGATGCAAAGGCGGCAAGAAAGCGAATGACAAGTTTATGGCATTAGGTGTTTTAAACTGTAAGGAAGCCTGGGAAATCAGAAATGAATCAATGGGCATCTGCCAAATTGGCTGCACCGGTCTTGGTGCCTGTATAAAGGTATGCCGCTTTGAAGCCATAAGGTTAGTTGATGGAACAGCGAAGGTTGACCCTGATCTATGCGTAGGGTGCCTAGATTGCATCTCTGCCTGTCCAAATGAATTAATTTTAGAGGCGCCCTATATGGGCAGCAAATTGGTTGCTTGTGCATCAACTTACAGCTGCGATGAAAAATTAAAAGTTTGCGGCCTAGGATGTATCGGCTGTGGAGATTGTGCCTCAAACTGCCCAAATGGTGCAGTAACTATTAAGGATTCGCGTGCTTCAGTCGACAGCAGCCTGTGCGAAAACTGTTCAATATGTCAGTACATGTGTTCAAGATCTGCCCTTGTGGAACTGGCAGTTCCGGAAGCTATTTATGCGCAGAGAAAAGCGCTTGAGATATAAAGAAAGGTAGAGATTTAATGAGAGTATTAAAAACAATGGATGGTAATACAGCAGCGGCCCACGTAGCCTACGCATTTTCAGAAGTTGCGGCAATTTACCCGATTACACCGTCCTCAGTAATGGCTGAAAACATAGATGAATGGGCCACACAAGGCAGAAAAAATATTTTTGGAGAACGGGTTGAGGTCGTGGTAATGCAATCAGAAGGCGGAGCGGCAGGCGCAGTTCATGGCGCTTTGGCATCAGGCGCATACTCCAGCACCTTTACGTCTTCACAAGGATTACTATTAATGATTCCCAATATGTACAAACTTGCAGGTGAAGAAACACCGGCGGTTTTACATGTGGCGGCAAGAGCCATAGCTTCCCACGCATTATCAATATTTGGCGACCACTCGGACGTCATGGGCTGTCGGTCAACGGGGTTTGCCATGCTGGCCTCCAATAATCCGCAGGAGGTTATGGATCTGGCTTCAGTCGCCCATCTTTCGGCGATTGCCGGCAAAGTACCCATGCTGCATTTCTTCGACGGTTTCAGAACAAGCCATGAACAGCAGAAAATAGGAATATGGGATTATGATGAATTAAAAGCAATGGTTGACTGGAAGGCGGTCGCGGATTTCAGGCACAGAGCAAATCATCCGATGCACCCCCACAGTCAGGGATCAGCAGAGCAGCCGGAAACTTTTTTTCAGCATCGGGAAGCCAGCAATAAAAACTATTCAGAGATTGTAGACATTGTTGTTGACTATATGGACACAGTCAATAAGAAGCTTGATACGGATTATAAACCATTCAATTATTATGGCGCTCCTGATGCGACAGAAATTATTGTCGCCATGGGTTCTGTTTGTGATGCGGCGGAAGAAGTCGTGGACTATTTGAATAAACAGGGCAAAAAAGTCGGCCTTGTCAAAGTCCATCTGTATCGCCCCTTTGCAGTTCAGTACCTAGTTGCTGTTATCCCGAAAACTGTGAAGAGCATAGCTGTACTGGACAGAACGAAGGAGCCGGGATCAATTGGAGAACCTTTATATCTTGATATTTTAGCGGCTTTAAGGGGCACGGCATTTGAAAAAGCGACAATTATTGGCGGACGTTATGGACTCGGTTCTAAAGACATTCAGCCAGGAGATATAGTGGCTGTATACGAGAATCTTTGGGCGGCAGAGCCAAAAAAACAGTTTACTATTTCAATAGAAGACGATATTACGCATCTGTCCCTACCGGTTTCAGGTTATCCGGATACGACAGCAGAA
>JBBRXH010000010.1:0-19825 GCA_038248565.1 Peptostreptococcales bacterium
ATAAAGTATTTGCCTTTATTCCCATTCATCAGTCTTTTGCTTTCAGTTATGGCACCCATAACACCAATGTCTGGATTATCAAGCAATACAAAAAATGCCAGTCTGTAGCGATAAGCCGCGACAATACCCGGAATCACGAGTAAAAGCGTCCATAGTATAATAAAAATCGACATAACAAGCTGTAAAAGAAAAGCTTTCCCGAAGTGTTCAAAGCCATAAAAGACATCTGAAGGCGCTGCTTGCTGCTTTCTAAATAATTTAATCATAAAAAAAGCATATCCCAGCATAAATGGGCCCTGTACAATGAGTTGATATAAGTTGCCAACACCGGTTCCAAAATCCTTACCAAACAACTGGATAGCAATTATTGTCGGCACAATTAGCACTGCCATATAAATCAAGCTGGCAATCATTGCCGCCTTCCAATTGCCCGATAAAGCTTCTCTGGCTCCCTTTCTGATCGTATAACAAGTGTCTGTTATCAGGATATGATTCATATTAAGCCTCCATTTTTCTTTTCAATACGCCAAGCATAGTTTTTGGCGTTTATACTGACATTCTTTTTATTTATTATAGTATACAACACGCGCTTAAACAATAAGAATTAGACTTTCAGGTCAGAAATGGGTATAATGGAGTTGAATTATTAATGCTATCTGTTTTATCTGGCAATTTTAGTTGCTGTTTTTTTATTTTATTTGGGATGTGTGGGGTAAATCATGACCAGTCGATACGGGCTTATTGGAGAACAACTCAGTCACAGCTTTTCTCCGAAAATTCATCATGACCTTATGTTAAAACATAATATTAATGGCACTTATGAATTGATCGAAATCGCAAAGGAAAAATTTTCCGAAGACTTTCCAAAACTTTTAAATGAAGGCTATGGCGGTTTGAACGTCACCATACCCTACAAAGAATCCGTCATTCCATTTTTGGATGAACTTACCCCGGAAGCGCGCTATATTGGTGCAGTCAACACCATCTCATTCGACCATGGACGCACTATAGGACATAATACCGACTATAACGGTTTTTTAACGCTATTATCTGAAAATCAAATTACTATTAAAGGTTCTACTGCTGTTATAATGGGTTCTGGCGGGGTTGCAAAAGCTGTTATCAAAGCCTTGCTTGATTGCGGTATTTCTGATATCACAATATTAAGCACGAGCAAAGAAAAATTTCATGCCTTTCATACAGTTTCATATGATTTCTTTGCCGGTAATTCAGTGTCGAGTGACCTACTTATTAACTGTACACCAGTCGGAATGTTTCCAAATATAGAGCAATGCCCTATACCGGCACATGCTTTTAGAACCAAAGCAGCCATCGATCTAATCTACAACCCACCTGAGACTTTATTCCTTAAGATAGCCAAGAATCGTTGCATTAAAGCCATTGGTGGACTTCGTATGCTTACTGCTCAAGCAGAGAAATCTCAGGAAATTTGGCAAAAGTCAATTTAATTCTGAATCGCATCCCACTTTTTATTAGTTTGATTGCAAAAAAGTACAGCCCTTATCAATATACCATCGTGACACAGCTCTATGGTTGGGCAATGTCGCGGCTGGTTTTTGGCAAAGGCTGAACTTTTTAATAGTAATTAATAGGTTTTTTAATATAGATTTGTAAATATCTCTATAAACTCATCTCTTGTGAAAGGTACGTAGTTGTTGCCGAGAAGTCTTTGCTGGTTAGCAATGGTACTGTCTGTAAACTCAACGATCTGAGCTTCCACCATACCATATTCCTTAAGTGGTTTCTTTGCAATAATTTTGTTTAACAGCACTTCAAGAGCGCCATAAACATCTCCACTCGGATCAACACCCAAAGCATTTGCTATAACCTTATTGGCTTCCTGGATTTTGCCTATTGGCTTTTTCCTGTTATACATTTTAAATACTTCGGTAAAGAACTGATAGTTTGCTTCCCCATGGGCTACGTGGAAAGCGCCGCCTATAGAATAGGACAATGCATGGACAGCGCCGCAGCCTGCATTCCCAAATGCAATTCCTGCATAGTTGGACGCGATCGCAAATTCTTTCAACAAATTAAATCTCTCTTCTTCACCTTTTTCTGCAATTTGCTTGTAGGCTGAGACAATCATCTCGATGGCCTTTAAGGAGAATAATTCTGTGTACGGTGTTGCTTTTGGTGATACATAAGATTCTACCGCATGAATTAAGGCATCTACTGAGCTGGTGCAGAAGAATTTATAAGGAAGTCCTTTAATTGTCTCAGGAATCAGCACTGCATGCTCTGCATACATCTGATCCACCGCGAGGCCTTTTTTGACATGTTTTGACTTGAGTTCTGCTATGGAAATATTAGTCACTTCGCTTCCAGTTCCGCAGGTTGTGGGTACTAAAACAAGCTCTTTGATTTTAACTGGAGGCACAAGTCCTTCAAACAATTCGATGGAATGATTCGGGATATCCAGCGCAAATAGTTTTGCTATATCGATGATTGTTCCGCCTCCAAAAGCTATAATTCTGTCAAATTTAAATTTTCTCATTTCTGCTGTGATAGCATCGATCATTTCATCTGAAGGCTCACCCATGCCATACTTTTCCTGAAAAATATAGTTGGATTCGATTCCAAGGGGTTTCATGAACGGCTCATAGAGAAATTGATGTGTTAAAACCAAGTCGTTTTTACCGATTTTAAATTCATCGGCGAATTCTTTAAACGTATCAAAAATATGAATTTTTGGTGCTATTCTCAATGCCTGCATAATAATATCCTCCTAATTAATTTAATGAACGCTAACCTTGTGTTAGAATTCCATATGGAATCTGGATTCATATTCTGCCATGAGCTCATCCTTAAAATTCGGGTGTGCGATATTTATGAGATTTTTAGCTCTTTCACGCAGTGATTTGCCCTTCATCGGTGCAATGCCATACTCAGTGACGATATAATCCACGTCATTTCTTGAAGTGGTTATTGCGGCTCCCTGATCTACAAAAGCAACAATTTTTGAAATCATAGTACCGTCTTTTTTTACAGTAACAGAAGGCATGGCAATAATTGCTTTACCGCCTTCTCCCATGCTAACGCCACGAACAAAGTCGACTTGTCCGCCAACTCCGCTGAATTGTGTAAGACCCATGCATTCAGAAACAACTTGACCCTGAAGATCTACCTGAATACAGGAGTTGATGGAAACCATCTTATACTGTTTCATAATTTCCGCTGGATGGTTGACATAGTCAACTGGTCTTACTTCTACACAAGGGTTGTTATGAACGAAGTCATAAAGCTTTTGCGTACCCATCAGGAAGGCAACAGTCATCTTACCCTTATTAAAGGTTTTTTTGCTGTTATTGATTACGCCTGCTTCATATAAAGCCAGGGTGCCGTCTGATATCATTTCAGAATGGATGCCAAGATCCCTTTTATCCTTTAGAAAAAGCATGACAGCATCAGGTATGCCGCCAATACCGAGTTGTAAAGTAGAACCATCCTCAACAAGCGAGGCACAATTTCTTCCGATTGCTTCTTCTATATCTCCGATTTTAGGCGGCTGCAACTGGACGATGGGATGAGACGCTTCAACAATATGATCGAATTCCGAAACATGAACGAAGGATTCTCCGTAGGTTCTGGGGAATTGCTCATTAACTTGAACAATGACCGTCCTGGCTGTTCTTAGAGCTTGCAGGGTATAATCCACTGAAGTTCCCAAACTGCAATAGCCATGTTCATCCGGCGGTGTGACCATAGCCAGC
Organism: Peptostreptococcales bacterium; assembly: GCA_038248565.1. Classification (GTDB taxonomy): domain Bacteria; phylum Bacillota; class Clostridia; order Peptostreptococcales; family Anaerovoracaceae; genus JBBRXH01. Next base: position 3,735 of record JBBRXH010000010.1, read on the forward strand.
AGAACATCTATTTTTAACTTACCAGTTCTGAAATTCTTAGGGACTTCATGGAAAAAGCAGGGTGTAAAGTCTCCTCTTCCTTCCGTGATGGTGGCTCTGACATTCGCGCTGGCGAACATAGGATTAACGCGAAAATGCTTTTCCATACCCGGCTCAGCATATCCGCCTTTGCCAAGACTGACCATATGCTTGATTTCGACATTTTCGTACTGCTTGTAATTGGCCACCATAGCGTCAACCACTACCGGGGGTTCGCCTACACAATGCGCCAGTACTACCGTATCGCCTGATCTGATATTTTTAACCGCCTCTTCTGCCGTGCATAATCTGCTTTCATAGATTTCTTTCCAGTTCAAGTGTCATCAGCCTCCTTTATTATTATATCAATTACCTTTTCAATATGTTTTTCTTCCCATATCTTTAAAGGCTTAGTTCTGGTCTTATAAGTTTTAATATCCGGGCAGCAGTTTGAGCAGCCTCCAATAATAAGAATTCCGTCATACTCATGCTCTTCGTCTGCTACTTCAAAATCTATCTTATCCGAAAGATTTTCTTTAATTTTTTTAAGTGCCCTACCCCGTTCATATCTCGGATTGCAGCCGCCACAGAATTTAACACCATATTTCATGATTGGTTTCTCCGGTTTATTTTTAAATGAACCGCCGGAGCTATTCCGGCGGCCCCATATTTTTTTAGAAATCCTGTCAGGATTATTCTTTGATGCCAGCTATTTTTTTAGCAAGCTCTTTTTTGTGCGCAATATTTCCCTGTCTTGCAATCATGATTCTCTGAGCTTGTGGAGATCCTGCGCCATGCATGGATTCTGTTCTGTATCCGACTGCTGAAGCACCAAGACACATGTTTTCAATGAATCTTAGGATTCTCATTCTATTTTCGACGGATACTTTGCCACTGCCTTTGAAGTATTTATTGCATGTTTCGCCAAGGGTCATAGTACCAATTTTAAGATCCGAATTAAAATCAACCTGAGATGGCATCGTTACCATTAGTCCACCTGCGATATCTTCTGCAAGTCTTGTGATCTCGTATGGGAATCTTGTTACGTTCTGCTTGCAGACATTAGCCAAAAGAAGATCTATTTGATAATTTCCTGCCGCTGTTGGTGATCCTTCAGCAGAACAGGCGATGCCGCAGCAGTACAAAGTCTCATTCAAATGCGTCATTTCTATAAGCTTGTCTTTGATATGTGATGCTTTATCAGCACCATTATAATCAGCAGCTACCGCTGCAGCCCCGATCAGTACATCGCCAACGCCGACTTTACATCCGCCGTAACTCTGCCTGTGGTAACCAGCGAATCTTTCTACGAGCATACCTGCAAAATCCCATTCTTCACACATAAATATTCTGTCATTAGGAATAAAGACATTGTCGAAAACAACAAGGGCTTCCTGTCCGCCAAACTGTTTATTACCAAGGTCAATATCTGCGCCTTCTTCCATTTTTCTGGTGTCGCAGGATTGTCTGCCATAAACCATATATAAGCCGTCTGCATCGGAAGGAATCGCGAAGGATACCGCATAAGCCTTATCCGCTTCCGTCATGGCTATCGTAGGCATGATTAAGTGTTCATGGGAGATAATTGAACCAGTCTGTTGAGCTTTTGCGCCTCTAACAACGATTCCGTCAGCTCTTTACTCAACGATATGCAGGAACATATCTGGATCAGGCTGCTGACTTGGTGCCAGTGCTCTATCCCCTTTAGGATCTGTCATAGCACCATCTACAATCAGATCGTTGTCCTGAATATAAGTCAGATACTTTATGAAATTTGCGTGATAAGAAGTGCCGTATTTCTGATCTATTTCAAATTTGTATGAAAATACAGAGTTAAAGGCATCCATACCTACACATCTTTGGAAACAGGATGCTGTCTTTTGACCCAAAAGTCTCTGCATTTTGACTTTTTTCCTTAAATCATCCGTACTTTGGTGAAGATGGGCAAAACGGTTGATTTTCTTTCCTGTAATGCTGGATTTAACAGTCATCAAATCTTCGTACTCAGCTTCATGGGCTAAGTCATAAGTCATTGCAACACAATTGATTGATGGTCTAATCATCGGATGATCCACAAAGTTATTGATCTTTTCTCCGAACATGTACACTTTAATGTCCAGTTTCCTGAGGCTCTCAATATACTGATCGCCATTCATTAATGTCATAATATAATCACTCCTTAAATAAATTTATAAAATTTGATAAATGGATAGTTCATTTGAAACACCCATTTACAATTGTTAACAGCTCTATAAATATGCAATTCTTGTGCCATTGCAGGAACTATAGTCTTATATTTTCTTGTTTAGAATTTTTTTAGCCATATCAATTAGGTCATCACTGACAGACATGTCTAGAATCACATCGTTAATCTCCGGCAATTCCTTCATCAGTATCTCCCTTACGATATCCTCAATGGTAAATTGGGCTGAAGGGCATGTTCTGCAGGCACCTGTCAGTCTTACTTTTGCGATACCATTCTCATAGCCAGCCAGCACAGCTCCTCCATAATGGGACTCAAGCAGCGGATTGACTTTTTCGATTAAGATTTTATTTATTTTTTCTTCCATGATGTAAAACACCCCCCTATAGCATAAATTATACCCAAGTCCCAGAATATTATCAAGGCGTAAAGGAAAAGTCTGAAAATTGTATTTATTGTTCTGTAAATAAATTGCACAAATACAGTTATTTATGTAAGAAATTTCATCATATTAAAACGGGAGCCAGACTAATCTGCTCCCGTTTTTTATTTAAAAGTATGTTCAGGTATTGCACGATTCTTGGGCTATTTTAAAAGATTTTTGAATTTTTTTGTTTCTTCAAATATATCGGCGGCATTGAATATTGAGGATCCCGTTACGATTATTGTCGCTCCGGCGGAGGTGACTTCTTGCAAATTATTCAGCGTGATTCCTCCATCGACTTCGATATCAAAATTCAGCCTGCTTTTTAGTTTCATTTCATGTACCTGTTTAATTTTATCCAGTGCTGATGGAATAAACTTCTGACCGCCAAAGCCAGGGTTTACTGACATGATGAGCACCAGATCAAGATCATCCAGGACATAATCTAAAGCATCAAGCGAAGTTGCCGGATTGAAGGAAAGTCCTGCCTTAGCGCCGCAGGATTTAATGATTTGAATGACGCGATGCAGGTGGACACAAGCTTCCGCATGAACGGTAATAAACTCAGTCTGGTCAGTTATAAAGTTTTCAATGTATTTTTCAGGGTTTTCAATCATAAGGTGTACATCAAATGGAAGGGATGTTTCTTTCACTAAGTCCTGCAGGATTTTAGGTCCCATACTAATATTGGGCACAAAATGTCCATCCATAACATCTATATGGATCAAATCAGCTCCTGCTTTTTCAATCATGGAGATTCCCTCAGCCAATTTCGAAAAATCCGCAGATAGGATGGAGGGTGCGAGTCTAATCATGGTTAATACCTCTTCTTTTCCTGTATTTCGGCGTATTGGTTTACATAGGACTGATAACGGGACGGATGAATCTGCCCCATACCCATAGCTTTCTTGACAGCGCAGTCCGGCTCATTCAGATGTCTGCAACTGTTAAACCTGCATTGCCCAAGATAAGCGGCAAATTCAGGATACATCAGCTGGAGTTCATCCTCTGAAGCTTCCAGCACATCGAAAGATGTAAAGCCCGGCGTATCGAAGATCATGCTGCCAAATTCCATTGCAAATAATTCTACATGTCTTGTCGTATGTTTGCCTCTGCTGGTTTTAGAACTAATCATTCCTGTTTCAAGGGCCAGATTTTCCTGAATTTTGTTCATTAATGTAGATTTCCCAACACCGGATGGTCCAGCGAACACATTTTTCTTGCCTAAAAGGAGCTTCTTTAAACCCTCTATGCCCTCGCCTGTTTTTCCGCATAGAAATACCGTCGGGTAAAGGTTCGCATAAATACTTGCCGCATAGTCTGCTACATCTTTATTTGCAAGATCAATTTTGTTAAATCCTATAATACATTCAACCTGATTCTTTTCTGCCATAACCAGAAACTTATCCAATATTACATAATTAGGTTCCGGTTTAGCCAGGGCCATAATTATGACCATCTGTTCCACATTGGCAACCGGAGGTCTCATGAAGATATTTTTTCTTGGCATGATTTCAGTGATGATACAGATGTCCGATTCATGCTCTTCGATTATAACTTCGTCACCAACAAAAAGTATGGTCTGATCTTTTCTGAAAAGTCCGCGACCTTTACAGGTAAAGATGCCCTGCCGGGTTTTCACCTCGTAAAAGCCCCCCACACCTTTTATGATCGTACCTCTTATCAATAGATTTCACCTGTTTCAAAATTCACAGTCATATCCATCACCTTATCGGCATCAAAGAGCACAAAAACATTGGCAATACCTTGCCCGGTTAGGGTTACTGTTTCGGACCCGTCGCTTTTAGTTCTGGGCTGATAATCTATAACTGCCGTGGAATCCAAATAAACCGATAGATAGAACACATCATTGTTAGCCTGATCAAATGGTATATTCAGGTTAACTGAGCCGGATACGCTGCCTGGTCCTTTACTTACAGATAATTTTATAGGCGTATCTCTCGCCACTTCACTGCCCGCAGTCAATTCCTGATTGGTAACCACATTCAGGGCATAAACATTGCTGTAATCATAAGTAACCGTTCCAAGGACCAGTCCTACTTTTGTCAACTCGAGTTTCGCGTTTTCTATATCCATACCGACTAAATTCGGCATTGATACCATGGCAACCTTGAGACCATCGCTGATAACCAGGTTGACTGATGTACCTTGATTAGCTGGAGTTCCTGGTGTTGGTGACTGCCTGATGACAAAATCCTTCGGCAGATCGCTGCTCTCTATCGTGACACTGCCTTGAATAAAGCCATAGTTTTCTAAAGTAAATACTGCATCATCCAATTTTTTATTGGTCAGATTGGGTATGCTGCCTTCTTTTACGCCTTTACTTACGTTAATTTTGATAGTATTCCCGGTTTTAACGGACATTTCTGCCGGAGGATCCTGGGACATGATCTGTCCAGCCGGGAAGTCAGCAGTGAAGAGCTCTTCATCTACCACATATTTTAGGTCTACTTTTTTGAGTGCCAGTTCCGCTTCTGATACAGTCATACCAATCAGTTCAGGTACTTTGACGTCTTTGGCGGAGAAATTTCCGTTTATAATAGCCAGCACAAGTTGACTCGCTGGAATAGCAAGAATTAAGGCAAGAACTATTGCAGCAATTTTTATTTTATCTAATTTAAATTTTCTTTTGATTTTGTCGGGTCTTTTGTCATTCTTATTTGCCATCGCATTTTGATCCTTTTCCTTATTATTCAGATTTGTTAGTGTTCCTTGATTGGCTGAGATGGGGCTTATTTGTTCTAAACTGGGTTGATTATCGTTTATTTCGTTTTTCAAATCAAGGCTATCTAAAGCCACGAACATTTCATCTGCGCTCTTATAACGATTGGTCTGAAATTTCTCCGTTGCCTTCATGACAATTGCTTCAAGTCCTTTGGGCGCTGAAGGATTGATGAGTGAAGGCAAAGGAATATCATTATTGATATGCATAACTGCAACCGTCACAGGATTATCTGCATCGTATGGCACTTTGCCGGTCAGCATTTCATACAGCACGATACCCAGGGAATATATGTCAGATCGTTCATCCACATAACCGCCCCTTGCCTGCTCCGGTGAAAAATAGTGCACAGAACCCATGATTGTATTGGTATTATTAACGATCGTCGCCGAGTTGACTGCCTTGGCTATGCCAAAATCCGTGATCTTAGCTGTTCCATCTTCCATGATCAATATGTTATGGGGTTTAACATCTCTATGGATGATATGGTTTTTATGTGCGATGCTAAGCGCCAGGGCTATTTGCTTCGTTATGGAAAGCGCAGTTGTGGGCGGCAACGCACCTTCTCTTTTGATGATATCGCTGAGTACCTCACCTTCAACCAATTCCATTACGATATAGTAAATATTTCCCTCTTTGCCAACATCATAGACATTAACGATATTAGGATGAGAAAGGCTTGCGGCTGCCTGAGATTCCCGCCTGAAACTTTCGATGAACTTGGCATCCTTGACAAATTCAGGTTTTAGAATTTTTATAGCGACAAATCGATTGAGCAATCTGCACTTCGCCTTATAGACAACCGCCATACCGCCCTCTCCAATTTTTTCTATCAATTCATATCTTCCCGCTAATATTTTACTGCTCACTTTTTCCCCTCCATTAAGGCATCTATGCCGATATTTTATATTTTAACGCAAACAGTGGTAATGTTGTCTTTACCTGCGTTGTCATTCGCTCTTAGAACCAGATTATTGCATGCCTCATGCATATTGGCACTTGCATAAATAATCTCAAGGATTTGCTCTTCGCTTACATCACTATATAAGCCATCAGTGCAAAGAAGCAGCATATCATTTTTAAGGATATCCAACATATAAAAATCAGGCTTGATTCTTTCTTCTCCGCCCAATGCTCTGGTGATCATATTGTTCATTGGATGAACAGAGGCTTCCTGTCTGGTGATCGAACCCTGTTTAAGCAGCTGGTTCACAATGGTATGATCTTCTGTTAATTGAGAGATTTTATTTGATCTGATCAGATAGGCTCTGCTGTCGCCTACATTAATCAAATAGGCTTTTTTGCCTGAAATATAAAGAACAATCGCGGTCGTTGCCATACCTTTATAGTCTATTTCCTCTTTAGAAAGCTTATAAACTGAGGAGTTTACCGTTTTAAAACACTCATAAAAGTAACTCTTGATTTCCTTTTCACTTTTTATTGCGATCATAGGATTTTGTTCGACATAGTCTGCAATACCCATAACCGCTGTTCTGCTGGCAAGTTCGCCTGCATTGTGCCCACCGACTCCATCAGCCACAATATAGATGTTTTGTTTAGGCATAACAAATAGAGCATCCTCATTGATGCTTCTCATTTTCCCCTGGTCTGTCTTAAAGCCAATCTGAACCATATGCGTCGCCTTTACTTTGATCTTGATACCTATTATACAAAACTTTTCGCTTACTTGTCATTTTTTTTTAGAAGCTTACTGATAAAGAATCCATCTGTATGTTCTACATTTGGAAATAGCTGCTTTTGGTAAACCATCTCAAAGGCTTTATTTTCATCTAAAAAAGACAATATGATTTGCTCATTTTCTAATGCGGATATGGTGCAGGTGCTATAAAGAAGGACCCCGCCAGGTTTAACATAACCCGAAGCGGTCGATAAGATCTTTAACTGAATTAATGATAAGGCTTCAATTATGCCAGAGTCTTTGCCATATTTTATTTCAGGTTTTTTTCGAATCACGCCAAGTCCGGAACATGGGGCGTCCACAAGAACTCTATCTGCCTGATTTAAATAAAGAGGATCCACAACTGTGCTGTCCCATGACTTGGTTTCAATGATGGTGATCCCGTTTCGCAGGGCAGCTTTATTCAATAAATCCAGCTTATGGTCGTAGAGATCCCAGGCAATCACCTTACCCTGATTCTTCATTTTTTCGGCAATAAACAAAGTCTTTCCGCCGGGGGCAGCGCATACATCCAGAACCAGATCTCCCGGTTTAGGATCTAAAATACTGACCGCCAGCATGGAACTCTCGTCCTGAACTGAGAATTCTCCGTTTGCAAAAAGTGGGCTCCTTAGTAAATCGCTGCCTTTTATATGGATTGCTTCCTCTGCCAGTAGACCCTTTTCAGCTTCAAAGCCTTCCAAAGTAAGCTTCTCGATAAGATTGTCACGATTTTCCTTAAGTCCGTTTACCCTTATGGAAAGCTTCGGCGTCTCGTTACCGAAACGCAGAAGATCTTCAACGAAATCTGCCTCAAAATTTTCAAGCCATAGCCTGACGATCCACGGGACATAGGAATATTTAACCGATAAATATAAGGCCAAATCCTCTTCTTTTTTAGGAAGCTCTATGGTTGTCTTTTTTCTGGCATAGGCCCTTAGTACGCCATTGATAAACCCGGACTGTCCCGCAGCAAATTTTTTTGCCAGTTTTACGCTCTCATTGACTGCTGCATATTCAGGTACAGAATGCATAAAGGTCATTTGATAAATACCCATGCGGAGTATGCTCAGCGTGTTGGCTTTAAGTTTTGATAATGGGGTGCTGACAAATTGACTAAGGATATAGTCTATGTAAAGCTTGTTTTTTAGAACGCCGTAGACAATCTCACGGACCATGCCTTGAGCATCCGGTTTATTCTTTGCGATAAAGCTGTTCAGCGCTATATTGGAGTATGCTTTTCTGGTTTCTACCTCGGTCAAGATTTCCATAGCGGTTTTTCTGTTATTGTCCATATCCTGCCTCGGCTTCCTTTAATATTTGGAATAATTTAGTTGCGGTTTCGCAGGGCGATCAGTCTTAGAAGGTTGGCCAAAGACATAGCTAGAGCAGCAACATAAGTCATAGCAGCCGCTGTCAGCATACTCTTGGCGCCACTTTTCTATTCAGGCAGAATGATCCCTAATCCTTCTAATTGAGCGATGGCAGTTTTGCTGGCATTAAACTCAACCGGCAATGTAACCACTTGAAAGAACACTGAAGAAGCGAATAAGATGATGCCCAAATCGATAAGACCGACTACACTAAATATCAGCCCAGCGATAAGAAGTGGCCATGCTAGATTGGATGCGATACTGACAACTGGCGCAATGGTGTTGCGTATCTTAATGGGCATGTAACCCTCTGCATGCTGGATTGCATGACCAGCCTCATGGGCCGCTATGCTCACAGCAGCTATGGATGAACCATTGTAGACGTCCGCTGATAATCTCATAATTCTATTTTTGGGATCATAATGATCCGACAGCTTTCCTGCTGTAATTTCAATTGGCACAGAGGTTAGCCCGTTGCTGTTAAGTATAGTTCTGGCCGCGCCCTCACCGGTGACGCCTCTACGATTGGCAACCTGTGAATATTTACCGTAAGCAGTGCTTACTTTAGCCTGTGCAATGAAAGCGAAAATCATTGCCGGTATTAAAAGATAAAATGTCTGATCCATCATTATCATTCCTTTCCAATTCCTAATATAACCCCTTCATTTATGCTGTTTCCCAATAAAAACGCTTTGACCTCCATGGGATTTTTCCCCGGAAATTGAATTTTCTTTATTAGAAGTGTACCGCCCCCCGAGGCTACCTCAATGCCATCCTTTGTAACCCGCGTGATTGCTCCGGACGGTTCATAATTCGGAACATCAAGATCTACTGCTTCCAGGACTTTGACGCTCTGACCCAAGTAATACGTATAGACCCCCGGCCAGGGATAGAGTCCCAAAATTCTTCTAGTGATTTCTGCCGGGCTTTTATTGAAGTCGATAAGACCCTCCTGACGCGTTATTATATATGCGGGAGGCGTCTTTGGTTCATCTTGCTTCTGCCTTTTAGCAGTACCTCTTTCTATCTCGGAAAGGGTTTTTATCAGTGCATCTGCACCCATTTCAGCCAGTTCATCGTGTAGTTCGGTGAAGGTTTTGCCCCGGACTTGTGTCTGATCTGTCCTTAGAATATCCCCTGTGTCTAAGCCTTCATCCATATACATAATACTTACACCGGTAAACTCATCTCCGTTGATGATGCTCCATTGAATAGGTGCCGCACCCCGATAGTTAGGCAGAATTGAGCCATGTACATTGATACAGCCGTATTTCGGAATAGCAAGCAGTTCCCTGGGGAGAATCTTGCCATAGGCAGCCACTATTATGAAGTCTGGTTTTAGCCCCGCTATCCGATCAAAGACCTCCTGATTTCCTTTTATTTTCTCCGGCTGCAGCACCTCTAATCCATTTTCTAAAGCAAATGCTTTAACCGGCGAAAACCGCAGCTTATTTTTGCGGTCCTTGGCTTTGTCCGGCTGGGTAACAACCAATGAAACTGTATACTTTGCGTCAAGCAGCTTTTTAAGAGATGCGACCGCAAATTCCGAAGTTCCCATAAAGATAATAATCATATGCACACCCAATCTTCCCTTAATTGTTTTTAGTCCAGCTCTTCCTCAGCTTCGCGGAGGTCTTTTGCTATGTCAGTAAAGAGCACCCCGTTTAGATGATCCGTTTCGTGGCAAAAAACTCTAGCAAGAAGTTCAGTTCCTTCGTAAGTCATCTTTTTACCAAATCTGTTTAGTGCAGTAATTTTAACGTAATCCGGTCGTTCAACTCTTCCGATTAAGCCAGGTACGCTGAGACAGCCTTCCTCTTCATCCTGAAGGCCCTTGATTTCGATTATTTCAGGGTTGATTAATTCGATAACACCTTCGCCAATATCTACAATGAATATTCTCTTAAGAACGCCTACCTGATTTGCCGCAAGTCCAACACCATTCTGCTCCTTAAGTGTATCAGCCATATCGTCAAGAAGCATGAGGATGCGCGGATTTATTTCGGGCACTTCTTTTGCCTTCTTTCTTAAAATATCATCGCCGTCATGTACTATGTATCTAATTGCCATTTATTTTTCTCCTTTTATAGAATTGGCTGTTTATTACAAAAAGCTATATGGATTCAAATCTACTGATATCAGTACTTTGCTGGCTTTCCCAAGGTTTAGCTTTTGCTTTTGCTCTCTGATCATTCGGCCAAAATCAGTGATACTATCAGTTTCCGCTTTTATAAGTATCTGATAACGGTACCGATTGTTCACCTTATTAATGGATGCGGGTTGAGGTCCTAATATATTTCCGGTTTCCCCCGTCGCCATATTGTCCCTGATTAATTTTGAAAGTTTTGAGGCAACCTCAGCCGCTGCTGTTTCTTCTTCTCCTAAAACCATGATCTGGATCAGCTGGCTGAATGGCGGATACACCATCTGTTTCCTAACCAGGAGTTCATTCTCATAAAAGCCATCATAATCATAATTGGCCGCGGCAGAAATAGCATAATGCTCCGGCGTATAGGACTGGATGATCACTTTTCCCACGCTGTCTCCTCTTCCGGCTCTGCCTGAGGCCTGAGTAATCAGCTGGAAAGTCCTTTCGGAGGATCTGAAATCAGGTATATTAAGGGAGATATCGGCCGAAACAATGCCTACAAGACCAACATTGGCGAAATCAAGACCCTTGGCTACCAGCTGTGTTCCTATCAGGATATCGATCTTGCCTCTTCTAAAAGCTGTCAGCAGCTTATCCATGCTGCCTTTTTCTCGCGTTGTATCAAGATCCAATCGTCCGATTTGAGCCTCAGGAAAAAGCTCTCTCGCCTTTTCTTCTACCTTTTCAGTTCCGGTCCCGAAATGTCTGATGTATTTGCCTTTGCATATTGGGCACATAGCCGGTACTTTTTCATGATGACCGCAATAATGACAGATGCTTTTATTCTGACCTTTATGAAATGTTAAGGCAACGCCGCAATCCTCACATTTCATAACATAGCCGCAGCTTCTGCAGGAAACGAAAGTCGAATAGCCTCTCCTGTTCAAGAAGAGTATGACCTGTTTTTTTTCCGCCAGACAATTCTCAATTTCTTTATATAGCGCTCTGCTGAAAATGCTTTTATTGCCATTTTTGAGTTCTTCGCGCATGTCAGCAATCTCAACGTTTGGCATTGGCGTTTTATTGAATCTTTCGCTAAGTATAATGCGCTCATAAATGGATTTATTGGCCTTGTATGTTGAAATCAGTGAAGGCGTTGCGCTGCCAAGGAGCACCACAGCACTTGAGAGTTCAGCCCTTTTAATTGCTACTTCAAGGGTATCATATTTTGGTGTCATATCCGATTTATAAGTCGTTTCATGTTCTTCGTCAACAATGATGACGCCAAGATTGGGCAATGGCGCAAAAACCCCCGAGCGTGCTCCAATAACGATTTTTACCTGGCCATTTCTTGCTCTCATCCATTCATCATAACGTTCTCCAAGGGATAATCTGCTATGCAAAACTGCGACCTGCTCATGGCCGAATCGTCCGATGAATCTGTCGATAGTCTGCTTGGTCAAGGCAATTTCAGGCACAAGCATAATAGCGGTTTTACCTTTATCGATTACCTCAGCGATGGTTCTCATATAGATTTCGGTCTTTCCGCTGCTGGTTACACCATGAATTAAAAAAACCTGATGTTTGGATTCTCCGATATAGGGCAATATTTTGTCCATAGCCTGAGTCTGCTCATGGGTGAGAATGCTTATACTCTGTTCTTCTCCCGGGGCATCCTTAAATGGATTTCTCTTTAAGCCACGCTTTGAAGATGCTCCAGAAGGTGTAAAGCAATGGATGGCATCAATATAGCGGCAGAAATAGCGATCTCTCATCCATCTGCAGAGAGAAATCGCTTCACTGCTTAATCCGATTTCCGGATCTATAGCGTCTATTTCTTTAATATTCTTTATGTTCTCATCCTTTGAAAGTGAGGTTTCAAAAATATAGGCCGATTTTTTTTTATTTCCCTGACCGAAAGGCACCGTCACCTTATCGCCTATCTGAACTTCATCTAGCCTGGACATATAGGTGTATAAGGAATCAGTATTGTCACTTTTGTTATCAATTACTACGTTAACATATTTCATCTATTCACCTTATTCGCCCAGAGCACCGTTATTTAGATTATAGCAGAAATATGTTATTTTTACCGCATTCCTCAATCATCACTTCTGGCCAGATAGATACCTGCACTTCACCGATATGCGCTTTTCTAAGGAAATACATGCATAATCTGGACTGGCCTATACCTCCGCCTATGCTGTAAGGCAGGTTCTTTTCCAATATAGCCTTGTGAAAAGGAAGTTCTCTGCGATCCAAGGCATTAGCGATTTCAAGCTGGCTCAGCATCACATGTTCATCCACTCTGATACCCATGGAGGACAATTCAAAGGCGTCACCCAGAATATCATTCCAAAGCACGATATCGCCATTGAGCTGCCAGTCGTCATAATCCGGTGCTCTACCATCATGCTTGATGCCTGATTCAAGTAATCCGCCTATTTTCATGATGAATACCGCTCTTTTTTCTCTGGTGATGGCACTTTCTCTTTGTTTAGGCGTCAAATGCGGATATTTGTTTTCTAAGTCCTGAGTTGTAATGAAAAATATATCATCAGGAAGCTGGGTTACCAAACCTGGATATTCATGGTTGACAACGTCTCCCAAAGATTTAACAGCGCCATATATTTTAAGGACCGTAGACTTTAAAAAGGCTTCTGTGCGATCAGCTTTATCGATGGACTTTTCCCAGTCCCACTGGTCAACATAGATGGAATGCAGATTGTCCAACTCTTCATCTCTTCTGATGGCATTCATATCTGTATAAAGACCCTTCCCCGGCTCAAATCCATATTTACCTAAAGCCATTCTCTTCCATTTCGCAAGGGATTGAACAATTTCAACTTTCTTCTCGTTTAAATCTATGAGCGTAAAATCTACAGTTCTTTCGACACCATTCAGATTATCATTGAGCCCGCTGGCTGGGTCTACAAAAAGTGGCGCTGAAACACGCGTTAAATTAAGCGCATGCGCTAGCTCAACCTGAAAATAGTCCTTAATTTTTTTGATGGCGATTTCGGTTTCCATGAAATCGATCACCGGTTTGTAGTCTTTTGGGATCATTAGTTTATCTGTCATGTCTTTGTCCTCCTATACCTTTATTTGGAATTGAATACTTGCACCCACAATAGTTCTGTCTGTAGAGATGGTAGTCCTTAGCCAGTTGAACAGATCTCCCATAACCATCCTGTTTCTTAAAGTCTGAGATTAAATAACGGACATCATATTGGGCGGCAAGTTTCAAACCTATACTGTTTATGGATTCTGCATTTTTATGCGGGCTGACCGACAAGGTCGTCCCGAAAAAATCAAAATTACTTTCCCGGGCATACGCGGCGGTTGCGGTTAGCCTAAGATCAAAACATAAATCGCATCTTTTTCCGCCTTCAGGCTCATTCCCAAAGCTTTCTATCTGGTCTGTGAATTCTATAGGATTATAATCGCCTTCAATTAATCCAACCGTTTGTGCATCGCTTATCTCAGATTGAATCTTTTGATTATAGCTATCAAGAAAAAATATCTGTGTGGATTTTCGTTTTTCGTATTCTTCATCGTCACTAATATTCGGATTATAAAAGAAAACAGTAATGTTATACACATCAATGAGTTTTTCTATAACGGAAGTACTACAGGGTCCGCAGCAGCTATGTAACAGTATAGTGGGTTTTATTGCCATAATTCTTCCTCAGTCGGCACAGGATTATTAGGCCGATAGTACCCGATTCTGGAAATATTAATCAGGTGTTTGTAATCCAGATTTTCAGAGAGGCTATTGCCGCCCCAGGAACCGCAGCCTAAAGTGTTAGTTGGGGCAAAGCCATTGTAAAAACTACCGCCTGCGCTGGTAGCACTGCATTGATTGATTACAAATCTGCTGACTGAAAGTTCTATAGCCGCATATTCGATATGTTCTCTGTTATTTGAGTGGATTGAAACGCTATGGCCTTTGCCTTCCATGTCAAGATTTGATTTTGCAATTTTAACAGCTTCTGCAAAGTCCTTATAAAAATATAAAGCTAATACGGGACACATTTTTTCTTTCCCCAAAATATCATGAAGATCATCTACCAAAACCAGGATAGCTTTTGTATCTTCCGGGACAGATAACCCCGCCAATTCCGCGATGCTTTGAATTGATTGACCGATCACGTCTTTGTTCATTGTGCCATACTGAAATAAAGCTTCTCTGAGCTTATTACGCTGTTTTTCATCTGTAATGATATAAGTATGATTTGAATCGAAAGCAGCCAGCAGCGCTTCTTTCATATCATCCGGTGCAATGACAGATTGTTCTGCAGAGCAGAGTATGCCATTATCAAAAGAACGTCCGGTTACAATCATAGGTACGGTTAAATCAATATCTGCATCCTTATCCAAAATACACTGTACATTTCCCGCGCCAACGCCCAAAGCAGGTTTTCCGCTGCTGTATGCAGCTTTAACCATACCCATGCCACCTGTAGCTATAACTATATCCGCGGTTTCAATAAGCTGTTTGGTATTCTCTCTGGACTGCTGATCGACAATTTGAATCAGGTTTTCCGGCGCGCCTATCTCCCGAAGGGCCCGATTGATTAAGTCTATAGTCATTTTGCTCGAATGCGCTGCGCGGTGGTGAGGTGTGATAATGATAGCATTTCTACCCTTTAACGCAAACATGGCGTTTGACATAGGGGTAACAGTCGGATTTGTCATAGGCGTTATTGCAGCAACAACACCCATGGGTTTTGCGATTTCGGTTATTCCGGTTTTTTCGTTTCTGTTTATAATTCCGACTGATTTTTTACCTTTGAGGCTATTCCAGATTATTTTTGATTTCAACTGATTCTTAATAATCTTATCATTAATAACACCCATTCCGGTTTCTTCAACCGCTATTTTTGCCAGCGTTTCAGCATTGTCATATACGGTTTTGGCTATGAGCCTAACGACCGTATCAACTTGCTCCTGGTTAAAAATCTCAAATTCCTTCTGAGCCTTTCTGGCCTTTTGGAATAAACTATCGATGTAGTCTCTGTCTCCCATGGTAGTTCAAGTCCCTTCTATGTTTTGCGCTGTTTTTTGCGCTGTTTACTCTATACAATTAAGATAAAATATTATATCATAGTTTTTGCTAACTGCAAGTGCATAGACATGAATTTTAAGATAACTTTTATGTATTTGCAACGCATCAGCTCCATAAAAATGATTTTGATTCGGAGGGGTTTATGAAACCAAATCCGCCGCTGACTTACTATGGTCAAGGCCGTTATAATGCCATAGGCCCTTATCTGAAGCAAAAATTTGGCTGCAGAATTATAAAACTATCTCTGGATGGTGGTTTTACCTGCCCAAACAGAGATGGCAACCTCGGTGAGGGAGGCTGTATTTTCTGCTCTGAAAATGGTTCAGGAGATTTTTCAGGCCATCGGTCTTATCCCATATACGAGCAAATGTCCTCTCAGATAGCCTTGCTTAGTCACAAGTGGCCCAGCGGCAAATATATCGCCTATTTCCAAAAATTCACCAACACCTATGGGGATATCGATAGAATGCGCCATCTCTTTTATGAATCTTTGAG
>JBBRXH010000011.1:0-19141 GCA_038248565.1 Peptostreptococcales bacterium
CTCCGCAGCCTGTACAAAGGTCAAAATCCAAAGTCAGTTTTTCTTCCAGAGAGATTGCGCCAAAAGGACATTGTCTCTTGCACATGCCGCAAAGGATACAATAGGAATCCTTATACTTCAATTCTCCATCGCTGGTATAGTAGGACTCTATACTGAGCCTTGCCTTTGATGGGATAAATTCTCCTTCATGCACAGCAGAACAAGCTTGTGCGCATAACTGACAGCCAATACAGCTGTCTTTTGTAAATTTTAGCCTCTTGAGAGCCATAGTTCTCCACCTTTCTTTCTCATAACTCATTTATGATACATCGCTAATATTATATGTCTCAATTCTAATAAATGCAATCTGTATTCTCGCTTTAGCCCGGGGCTCACAGTTAAAATACAAGGCAGATACCACTGGAAAATCTCCAGGAATACCTGCCTTATAAAATATCGATTCAATTAGAATTGAAGCCTATTTCATTACTTTTGCGATGGCAACTTCAAGAATATCCAGTCCGGCTTCGATCTGCTCATCCGTCGTGTTAAGAGGCATCAGGAATCTCAGATTGTTTCCGCGAAGTCCTGTAGACATAGTGATAAGACCATTCTGTGCACACTCGGCAACAAGTGCAGCCAGTTCATCCTTTGCAGGAACTTTAGATGCCTTGTCCTTAACAAATTCGATGGCCATCATAGCGCCTAATGCGCGTACATCGCCGACCATTTCAAATTTGGTCTTCCATTTTTCAAATCTGGCAACGCAGGTTTTTCCAATGGCTCTTGATTTTGCAGCATAGTCGTCTCTTTCCATGATTTCGATGACCTTTAGCGCTGCAGCACAGGCAATAGGATTACCGGCATAAGTTCCGCCGACTTCTCCTGCTGATGCCGAGTCCATGATTTCTGCTCTTCCGGTTACTGAACTTAGTGGGATCCCGCCGCCGATGGATTTTGCGCTGGTCATCAGGTCAGGCGCTGCGCCTGCTTCTGCCCAGTACTCTGATGCGAAGAATTTACCTGTTCTGCAGTAGCCAGACTGAACTTCATCCGCAATCATCATGATATTGTATTTGTCGCAGATTTTTCTTACGCCTTGTACGTATTCGATTGGTGGGATAATGAATCCACCTTCGCCTTGCACTGGTTCAAAGATAATCGCTGCAACTTCTTCAGCAGGCGCATACTCAAGGAACATCATTTCAAGCTTGTCCAGATAATAAGCAATAGCTTCTTTTTCTGTCATGCCATCAGGTCTTCTATACATATACGGAAAATCGCATCTGTGTATGCCAGGAGCGAATGGGCCCATGCCGAACTTATAAGGCTTAATTTTTGCGGTCATAGCCATGGTCAGATTGGTTCTGCCGTGGAAAGCTCCGGTAAAAACGATTACGTCAGTTTTTTTCGTGAATTTTCTTGCGAATTTAATGGCATTTTCAACGGCTTCTGCGCCGCTGTTGATCAAAATCGTCTTTTTATCTTCTCCTTTTACAGGAACTATGCTGTTCAGTTTTTCTGCCAAAGCGATATATTCGGGATAATGCACTACATTGATGCTGGTGTGGAAATATTTTTCACTCTGTGCTTTAACTGCTTCGATAACTTCGGGATGGCTGTATCCAATATTTAGTACGCCGATACCGCCGACCCAATCCATAAAGGTATTTCCGTCAAGGTCTTCAAACATAGCGCCTTCGCCTCTTGCAATCACGCAGGGAGCGCTGCAGCCAACACCATTTGGAATGGCTTTTTTTCTTCTGGCTATTACTTCAGCCGACTTTGGCCCGGGAAGAGCGGTAACAATTTTAGGTAATGCGTTTCTTAACATAGTGTTATATCCTCCTCAATTTTATAAAAAGTGATTAAATTAATGTATTAGCTTCTTTAATATATTACAAGTTTCATGCCGAAAAAACAAGGTTTACAAATATTTTTATTTTATTTGCAAACCCTGTAATTTGAACGTTTATAACGGTTTTAAATTATCAGATTATTGTGATTTCTCCCATACTTTATAAGCGTCTGAAGTTTTTTTCTCATAGGTGAGATTCCCCGTACTCCTTTTATAAATCCAGCTCGACCAGCTTGCGGTATAAAGTAGCCCTGCTTAGCCCAAGCTCCTTAGCCACCTGTTCTTTTGCATTGCTGGAATTTCCATATCTGCTCAGCATTCTTGATATAATTTCTCTTTCATAGACCTTGATCTGATCGCCCAAGGGTAAATCGCTGTCTTTGATTTCCACCTGATTCTGCTCTTTTCTAAAAAGCCTTGTGGGTATGGCGTCGATTCCAATTCTGTTGCCAAAGGCCATATTGACGCCGTATTCAATAGCATTCTCAAGTTCTCTGACATTTCCAGGCCAGTCATAGCCTCCGAAAATTTGTTCCGCTTCTTCTGTGAAACCGTCTATTTTTTTATTCATAAATGTATTATATTTCTTAAGGAAATGATACATCATCAATTTAATATCCTGTTTTCTCTCTCGCAGCGGAGGGATTGTCAGCGGTATGACGCTTAATCTATAATAGAGATCCTCTCTGAAACTGCCATCCTTAATCATCGATTCCAGGTCTTTATTGGTAGCGGCTATAACGCGGACATCTACGATGATGGTTTTATTCCCGCCGACCCTTTCGAATCGCATATTCTGAACAACATGCAGTATTTTAACCTGAAGATGCAGTGGCATATCTCCTATTTCATCAAGAAATATAGTGCCGCCATTGGCAAATTCGAATTTGCCGATTTTCCCCTTATCATTAGCGCCTGTAAAGGCTCCCTTTTCATAACCAAAAAGTTCGCTTTCAAGAAGATTATCAGGTATCGCTCCGCAGTTCACCGTAACAAAAGCGCCTTTGCTCCTATTGCTGGAATAGTGAATGGCTTTGGCAAACATCTCCTTGCCCGTGCCACTTTCCCCCGTGATTAGGACGGTGGAATTTCCCCTTGCCGTCATAAGCGCCTGGTTTTTTGATTTTCTGATTGCTTCGCTCTCTCCCATGATATCGTCAAAGGTATATTTAAGAGCTCTGTTGTTGATGTTATAGACCAGCCTCTCCGCCTCTTCAATGCTTCTGAAGGAGATAACCGCACCGGCGATTTTATCATCACTGGAAAACGGTTTTACAGTCACGATGAAGTGAAAGTTGCCCCGCTCATTGTTATAGAGTTCTTCATTCTCCGTGTAGCCCGTTCCGGACCTTAGTACTTCGAGTGCCGGAGTTCCGATCATAAACTTGCTGATATGGCTGCTTATAATATCGTCTTTAGTCGTTTTAAATAATAATTCTGCTGCGTAATTGCAGTGCTTGATGTAGCCTCTGCTATCAATGGCGAAAATCCCCTCATGGGTTGTTTCAAGTATGGTGGTCATCTCACTCATACCAAACTCCACTTTTTTAAGCGTTTCCTTCTGGAGCGCTTTAGCAGCTAAAAGATCCGCCATTTTCTCAACGAACATCACCATACTGCCTTTTTTATCGATCAGTATGCTTCGCTGGGTTTCGTCCATGGCTATGAGACCTATAATCCCAAGTACCTCGGGTCCATTCTTGATAGGCGTGCAAACTTCAGCCAATTCTGATCCAGTAGGGGTTTCGGCTGAAGGCCAATAAAATTTATCATTAGGTGCATCTTCGATGAATTCAGTGTTACCGCTTCTTAAAACTCTGGCATAAAGATAACTGCCATCCACTTCTCCGGCTTCTTCCTTCTGCCCGATCTTCTCAGTGTAGCCGCTGGTCCCCCCAATAATGGTCAGCTCCCGGTCTACTATCTCAACTTCAACGCCCAGTGCCAAGGCGATTGCCTCTGCTACCTGCTGAACGCTTTCTGCAATTTCTTTTAGTAAGGTCATTCTATCCTCCTGGAATTTACGTCGTGGGGATCCAATAAAGTCCATTATAGCAGATAATCTCAATTAATATACAGTTTTGACACAAAAAATCTCATTTTTGTGAATAGACAGGGAAACCCCCTGCAGATTGGTGCAGGGAGTTTCATTATGAATAATTTTATATGTGTTCTTATCCTAGGGTCCCATAGGCTTTCGCTGTATTAAAGGCAGTAGTTGCATTTGCCAGCGTTACAATAGCGGCATCTACCTCAGTCTGTGTCGCTGATGCATTATCAGCAACTGTTTGTGCGGCTCCTATTGCAGCAGTATAGTTTGCTTCCACTGCAGTTGCCACCCATATAACTGTTGTTGAAACGCCAGTTCCATCTGTACTGATTACAACGGATACTTTATTAGAATTCGCTGCTGATATGGCACTTGTAAGTTCTGCTTTAGTAACCATTAATCCACTGGCTTTTGCGCTATTGAATGTTGTGGTTGCCGAGGCTAATACCGTAACAGCTGTATCTACCTGAGTCTGTGTTGCTGATGCATTGTCAGCCACTGTTTGTGCGGCTCCTATTGCAGCAGTATAGTTTGCTTCCACTGCAGGTGTCACCCACATAACTGTTGTCGAAACGCCAGATCCATCTGCGCTGATTACAACGGATGCTTTATTAGCATTCGCTGCCGCTATGGCGCTGGTAAGTGTTGCTTTTGTAACCATTAGTCCATTGACTTTTGCGTTATTAAATGTAGTGGTAGCAGCGGCTAAGGCTGTAACTGCTGAATCTATCTGGGTCTGCGTTGCTGATGCATTGTCAGCCACTGTCTGTGCGGCTCCTATTGCAGCGTTATAAGTTGCTTTTACTGCGGATGTCACCCACTTATTGGCTACCAGAACATCTGATCCGTCCACGCTTGCTGCAACAGAGTCTTTATTGGCATTTGCAGCAGATATGGCGCTTGTAAGTGCCGCTTTAGTAACCATTAGTCCGCTGGCTTTTGCGTTGTTAAAGGTAGTGGTTGCCGAGGCTAATGCCGTAACAGCTGTATCAACCTGAATTTGAGTGGCTGATGCATTATCAGCCACTGTTTGTGCGGTCGCTATTGCTGAAGCATAGGTTGCTTTCACTGCACCTGTTACCCACTTATTGGCTATCAGTACGTCTAATCCGTTCACACTTACTGCAGCAGAATCTTTATTGGCATTTGCAGCAGATATGGCGCTTGTAAGTGCCGCTTTTGAAGCTGTAGATGCAATAGTAGAAAATGTGATAGTTGTGAGCGGAACTACATTGTCTAATGAGTCTCTGAAAATATTTGCCTTTACTGCAACATAATAAGTCCCAGCTGCTAACGAAGCCGTTGGATTGATCGTAATTGTTTTACCGGAGCTTCCTGAATAGGACGCTGCAAAAGCTACATCAGCTCCACTTGAACTTCCTTCTTTTAAAACAACACTACTTGAATTGAAGTTTGATGTGGTTAATAGTGTCCCGCTACTGTTATACAGTGATTCATTGAACACAATCGTGATATTCGCATCCACTGCTACGCCCGTCGCCCCGTTTGCCGGGGTGAATGTTGGTATAGGTGCTGCAACGTCGGTAGTTCCGGTTTTGAAGGTCGAGGTGATTTTGCTGTTCTGGTTGCCTATTGCATCCTCGATAGTACCGGATAATATTACGATGTAATAATTTGTATTGGTCGTTAGGACCGCATTAGGTGTTAAGGTAATAATCGTTTTTGCGGTGTTTATGGTAGCTGTATAGGGTTTGATTGTCCCAGTCGAACTGGTTTCTCTAAGCTCTACGATATTTGGAATGCCTGATGTTATCACCGCATTGCCGTTAGCGAGGAAAATCGGTTCATCAAAAGTAATTGTTATGGTTGTATTGGCAAGGACGCCCGTGGCTGAGCCGGCAGGTACAAAGGTCGGTACCGGTGCGCTGACATCCGCGGACTGTACCGGATCTCTCGTCACGTTCCCCGCGACGACGATGCGGGTAGGTTTGGTTTCATAGGTGATGTCGTTGGCGTTGGCTTCAAGCCTAGCTATAACTCCGGTTCCTGTGAAAGCTGTTTTTGTAGCATCCACGATTGCCGTCGCGATGCTGGTCCCATTCCCCATTTTAACCGATGACGATGAAGCTCCTGAATTGACGTTCAGCGTCGTGATCTTTCCCGTGAGGAGCTCGAAGAGAGTTTTGCCTTCGAAGGTCACGCTCGTGAAGGTTCCGCCAAATTTGACTGTATCACCGATGGCGTCTCTGGTTATGATGGCATTTGCTATGGTTCCGCCGGTGGATTTTATCGTGGAAGCGATGTTCACATATAACTGCTTGAAGCTTCCGATTAGGTTAACTTCCTGGGTTGTCAGGCTGGTTCCGTTAAAATATACATTCTGGAATCCGAGCCCTCGAAGGGATTTGTGTTCTAAAGTGGCGCCGTTCTCTACGATGGTATCTTTAACTGTAGAATCTCCGGAAAGAAATACGCGCACGTCCCCTGTCGTCTTAGCGATGCTCATATTGTGTACATTGGTATCATAGATTCCGACGGAAGCCGTTCCGCCGCCCTGCACGTTCATGGTGCCGAGGACCATGGAATCTCTGAGCTCCACTGAACCTGTTCCAAGGCTTTTGCTGATTGTCAGATCATTGGCATAGATGGTATCTGAGAGAACTTTACCATTGGTCGAAATAGTTGTATCATCGGAAACGATTGTCTCTTTGGAAACGATATTAGAAAGAATCGTCGCTGCCTCTGCTCTGGTCAGTGACTTAACCGGGTTATACATATTTTTGTTGTCGCCTTTCATATAGCCTTTGGCATATACCTTTGTAACAGCAGCTCTAGCCCAGTCTGCTATATTGGCATTATCCACAAGTCCAGCAAGGCTCGGCGTCGTCCCAGAAGTCGGAATGACGTTAGCGATCATGAAGGCAGCCTCCTGACGCGTAATCTTATTGTTTGGTCTAAAGGTGTTATCTTCATAACCGCTTATATAGCCTGCAGCTACAGCTTTTCTAACTTCCGCCGAGTACCATTCGCTTGCCGGTACATCGCTGAAGTTCACGGCTTGGGTATTTGAAATCCCAAAAGCCACATTCAGCATTTTGCTGAACTCTGCTCTTGTAACTGGATTATCGGGCTTGAAGGTACCATCTGTGTAACCCTTTATAAAACCATTGGCAACGCCATAATTGATCGACGCTGTAGCCCAATGACCGCTCACATCGGAGAAGGTCGTAGCTGCAAATCCAGTAACGCTGGTTCCGAAAATCATAATAATAATAAGTGACACGGAGAGGATCTTTCTCATTGTCTTTCTTGTTTTCACTTTTTTTCCTCCTTAAAGTTTAATACTATATAACTATTATAAGACGTTTAATCTATTAATAAGTTCCCTTGATATTCGAAAAACCCTAATGTTAATTAGACAACGTATCTTTTAAATACTTGGGGAAACTCTAAAACTTCACAATGCCAAGAGAATTCATAAAAATGATGATGACCAAGACCGGGGTCACATACCTCAGCAAAAAGTGGATGGCTTTAACAACACCAATTGTTTTAAGGCTTCCATCATTGGTCAATTCCCTGATAAAATCCTCTTTTTTGATAAAATATCCGATAAATAGTGCTATAAACAAGCCTCCCAATGGAAGCAGGATGTTGGATGAGGTAAAATCGAAAATATCGAAAAATGTTTTACCCAATATCTTGACGTTGCCAAGAACCCCGGCTTTATCCGCTGATAATGCAGCAAGAGAGCCAATTAAGCCGATAACAGTCAGATTGATAAAGACAGCGATTTTTCTTGAAACTTTCATCTGTTCTGTAAAGAAAAGCGTTGTCGTTTCGATAATCGAAATACTGGCCGTAGTCGCTGAGATACCTGTCAGCGTTAGGATTGCGATGAGGAGCAGATTGCCCAAAGGCATCTGTGCAAAGACCAGGGGTATGGCCATAAATAGAAGTCCGGGTCCTGCCGTCGGCTCTATGCCAAAGCTGAACAGGGCCGGAAAAATAGCAACCCCAGCCAGGATAGATACCAGCAAATCCGATAAAGCAACTCTTGTTGCTGTGTTGATCATATTGTTATCATGAGTAAAATAGCTGGAATAAGTAATCATGGTGCCCATCCCAATCGAGAGCTTGAAAAACGCCAGACCAAGGGCTGCAAGTATGGCAATGGGACCGATCTGCGAAAAATCAGGATTGAAAAGAAAGGTTAATCCTTCCTTTGCTCCGGGGAGGGTTAAAGCCCTGATGTCGCAGATGATAATCAGAATAAACAGCAGTGGCATCAGCGTTTTTGTTACCCGTTCTATCCCTTTTCGAACGCCAAGCAGGATAACCGAACCAACTACCAGCAGGAAAATAATCTGCCACATGATCGGCTGCCATGGACTCGTCAGCGTTGTCGCGAATTGGGTCTGCGCCGTTTCCGCCGTTATGCCGATAAAATCACCGCGAATCGCCTTAAAAATATAGGAATAAACCCAGCCCGCCACGCAGCTGTAAAAAAACATAATGAGATAGGCGGAGAGGACCCCAGCATAGCCAATCATTTTCCATGGCTTACCTGGCGCCAGTTTTTCAAAGGAGCCAACAGCGTTGAGCCTGGTTTTGCGGCCTATATAAAACTCGCTGATCATCAGCGGTATGCCTACAAAGGCCACACAGAGAATATAGACGAAAAGAAAGGCCGCTCCCCCATATTCGCCGGTTAAGTATGGAAATTTCCAGATGTTTCCGAGTCCGACAGCTGAACCGAGGGTAGCGAAAAATACCGCGAGTCCCGATGAGAATCCTTCTCTGTTCTGATTATCGTTTTGCATTCTGCCTCCCGTCGCTTTGAGCCATGAGCAGTGCTTTAATTCTTTCATTAAGCATCTGTAGGGCTACTGTGTTGAAGCCACCTTCAGGAATGATGATGTCTGCATTTTTTTTACTGGGTTCTACAAACTGCTCATGCATCAGTTTAACTGTCGTTAAGTACTGATTGATGACCGATTCCAGACTTCTGCCTCTTTCTTTGACATCCCGCAGGATTCGCCTTATGATGCGCACATCAGCGTCGGTATCCACAAACACCTTGATATCAAAAAGCTCCAGAAGTTTGCGATTCTCAAAGATCAGAATACCTTCCACTATAATGACTTTAGCGGGATTGACCGTTATGGTTTCATCTGTCCTGTCGTGAATGACAAAATTGTAGACCGGCCTCTGTATGGGTTTGCCTTCCTTTAATCCTTGTATATGTTTGATCATCAGATCAGTTTCAAAGGAATTTGGATGATCATAGTTGAGTTTCTCCCTTTCACTGAAAGGAAGATTTGAATTCTTTTTGTAGTAGAAATCATGGCTGAGAATCACGATGGAATCCTTGAACTCGGCTTCAATTCTATTGATTAGGGTTGTTTTGCCGGATCCGGTTCCTCCTGCTATCCCTATAATAATGACGTCTCTCATACCGCTTCTGCGTCTCCTCCCTGAGCCCCCAGATTAGGAATTACTTCTGTTCCCAGGTTGATGGTGCTTTTCTCAAGCTCCAGCATAATATTCGCAATCTGGTTCACCTGATCCTGGCTGAGCTGAGTGCCAACGGCCAGATTTGTATTATATAATATGGTCTCGAGATTATCATGAACCTTGGATATCCGCTCTTTAATATCCATCATTTGGCTATCAGGTACAGGCTTAGCCTGATACTCGGAAGCTGGCAGCAAGGCCTCGCCGTTGAGCACAAATTCAGAAACGTTCTCGATGACGGTACAGTCATAACCGAGCTTTTCCTTAACAAAAGCGGCAAAGGCTTCCTTTGAACCAGTTTCACCATGGACCAGGAAGATGTTGTTTGGTTTCTTCTTAAAACCCGCCAGCCATTCGAGAAGATCATCCCTGTCGGCATGGCCTGAAAAGCCTTCCAGATTATAGATTTCCGCTCTGATATGAATTTTCTCGCCGAAAATGGAAACGTCCTTATCCCCATTGACTATAGAGCGCCCCAGGGTTCCCTCTACCTGATAGCCAACGAAAATAATACTTGATTTGGGATTCCACAGATTATGCTTCAAGTGGTGCTTGATGCGCCCTGCTTCACACATACCGCTGGCAGAAATAATGATTTTGGGTTCTTCCTTAAAATTCAAAGCCTTGGATTCCTCGCTGCTTCTGGTGAATACCAGGTTTTTGAAATCCAGCGGGTTGTCTCCCTTTAATATATAATTCCTCGTCTCTTCGTCGAAAACCTGGGCATTCTTTTTAAAGATTTCAGTCGCTCTTGTAGCAAGGGGGCTATCCACATAAACAAAAATATGATCCAGCTCCTGCTGGAATTCCGAGTGATCCTCATAAAATCTATTCAGCTGGAATATCAGCTCCTGCGTCCTGCCCACGGCAAATGAGGGTATAACTATGGTGCCTCCCCGTCTTGCTGTCGCCAATATGATTTTGATCAATTCATCGATGCTCTTTGATTTTGCATCATGTAGTCTATCTCCGTAGGTGGTCTCCATGATCAGATAGTCTGCTTCTTCGATGATGGTCGGGTCTCTCAGGATTGGTCTGTCTTTCATGCCCAAATCCCCGGAGAAAACAATCTTTGAAACTTTGCCATTCTCAGTGATCCATAATTCTATAATAGATGATCCCAATATATGGCCCGCATCATTGTAACGCACCTTAATATCTTCGTTGATGGTAATCATTTGGCCATAAAGTACAGGCTTTAAATATTTTAGAGAAATTTCCGCGTCAGATACGGTATACAGGGGTTGTACCATAGGTCTACCCGCTCTTTGGGCTTTACGATTATCCCATTCCGCTTCCTTCTCATGAATATAGCCGCTGTCTTTGAGCATGATATCCACCAGATCAGCAGTGGCATCCGTACAGTATATCGGCCCCTGATAACCTCGCTTAACAAGAAGCGGCAGCCTGCCCGAATGATCTATATGGGCGTGGCTCAAAAATAAATAGTCGATTTCTGATGGGTTAAATCCGAAATCAGCCTGATTTAAAGCGTCCATAGTCTTATTTCCCTGATACTGTCCACAATCGAGCAATATCTTGTATTTATCCGTTGTAATGAGATGACAGGAACCCGTAACAGACATAGCGGCACCGATAAATTTTATCTTCATATCATCAACTCCTTTTAGTTTACATTTTACAACCTTTGGCCTTAAAAAGCAAAAGGAAAGTAAAAACCGCCTTAGTTCTTACTCTCCTTTTTTTTGCCCTATTCTATTCTATTTTACTTCTATTTTATTCTTTTAAATTATAGTATATTATTAATTTTGCCATTCTTCTTGTCCATCTGGAATTTGTTCGGTTTAAAAGCTCTCGTTTGCCTCTTCCATGCGGAAATCGCCTTCGATGGCATAGACGGTCTCTTCGCAGATATTGGTCGCATAATCCGCTATCCTTTCAAGATGAGCAGAAATAAAGGTAAACATGACGCTCTGTTTGACCTTGGCTGAATCCTTGGTCATAAGATCAAGGAGTTCATCATTGATATTTCTGTAAAGTTCGTCCACCTCTTCATCTGATTTCCAGACTCGTCTGGCCAGCCTCAAATCCTTATTGACAAAGGAATCCAAGGCATCCTTGACCATCTTGGCTGCCAAATCCGCCATACGCGGTATGTCGATCAGTTCCTTGATGTACTGTTCATGCTCGAGCCTTAGCGTGTATTTGGAAATATCCTCGCAGTGGTCCCCGATGCGCTCCAAATCTCTGATCATTTGCAGGATGGAGATCGTCATTCTAAGATCGCTGGCCAGAGGCTGCTGCCTTGCCATAAACTTGATACACTTGTCCCGGATCTCATCCTCCAGATCATCGATCTTCTGATCATCATCGATGATTTTTCTGGCCATAGCACTGTCTTTTTCTTTTAGGGACTTGATGGCAAGTCTTATGGCGTCTTCGACCCTGGCGCCCATTTCAAGAAGTTCATTGAGTATTATTGCCATTTCATGATCCATTTGTGGTCTTGCTGTCATTTAATATTCCTCCTCTCATCCAAATCGTCCGGTGATATATTCTTCAGTCTTTTTATTGTTGGGGTTTGAAAATATGACCTCGGTTTTATCCGTCTCCAGCACACTTCCGCTTAAAAAGAATGATGTGTAATCTGAGACCCGGCCTGCCTGCTGCATGTTATGGGTGACGATTACGATGGTGTATTTCTCGACCAGTTTTTCAAGCAAACTCTCTATCTTGGATGTTGCTACAGGATCGAGGGCCGAGGTCGGTTCATCCATGAGGATGACCTCAGGTTCTACTGCAAGGCATCTTGCAATGCAAAGCCTCTGCTGCTGGCCGCCGGAAAGCCCCAAGGCAGGTTTATGAAGCCTGTCCTTGACTTCATCCCACAAAGCGACTTCAATTAAAGTTCTTTCTACGATCTCATTAAGCTTGTCCCTGTTTTTCTCCCCATGGATTTTAGGTCCGTAGACGATATTTTCAAAGATGGTCTTTGGAAATGGATTTGGCTTTTGAAAGACCATCCCCACTTTTTTTCTCAATTTGATTACATCATAATCATTGGCATAGATATCAGACCCATCAAATGAAACCAGGCCTTTAGTCGTAACACCCAGAATCAAATCGTTCATCCTGTTTAAAGTCCTGATAAAAGTTGACTTGCCGCAACCGGATGGCCCGATCAGCGCAGTAATTTTATTGGCATAAATCGTCATATCGATATCAGATAAGGCTTGAAAGTTGCCATAAAACAGATTCAGCTTTTCTATTTCAAATTTTATTTCCATATTTTCCATATAGTGTTCTCCTTTCCCTCATAATCTTATATCATTTAACTTTTTAAAATATATCTGCTGGTGATGAAATTCGCCAGTGTATTGATCATTAGAACGATGATAATGAGTAAACTGGCCGTTGCAAAGGTTTTTTCCAAAGAAATGCCTTCCGATGCCAATGTATAAAGATGTACTGACATGGTCCTGGTAGAATCCAGAAGGGTTGTCGGCATCTTAAGATTACTTCCGGCGGTCAGCATAACTGCTGCTGTTTCACCAATAGCTCTTCCTGTCCCGAGAATAACGCCTGTAAGGATTCCCGGAAGGCAGCTGGGAAGGATAACCTTGGTGATGGTCTGAAGTTTCGTAGCCCCAAGAGAAAGGCTTCCTTCTCTATAGGACATGGGTACGGTTTTAAGAGATTCCTCCGTGGCTCTGATCAGTGTCGGCAATATCATGATGGCAAGGGTCAGGCCTCCCGAAAGGATGGACCAGCCAAATCCCAGAAACAAAACGAAGAAGGCAAATCCAAAAAGTCCGAATATGATGGAAGGAATTCCCGCCAATATTTCAGTAAAAAATCTGATGGGCGCTACCCATTTTTTGCCTGCTGAATATTCTGTAAAAAATATGGCGGCGGCAACGCCGATGGGTGTTGCTATTACTACAGAGAATAAGGTTAAAATCAAGGTTCCGACTATTACGGAGAAGATTCCGCCTTCCTTGCCCATTCTGCTGGGTTCCTTGGTTAAAAATTCCAGATTGATGTGTCCTAGTCCATTGATCAGAATATACCCCATAATCAGGAGTAAACTGACCATGACCAGAAAGGATAAGATGCTGATGCTGCCATAAAACAGGCTCTGTTTGAATTTCTTGATCATCAGCCATTCCTCCCCAGTCCGTTAGCTGAAATTTGAGCTATGACATTCAGCAGCATTATGATAATAAAAAGTATGATCCCTACTGCAAACAGTGCCTGCTGGTGTGTCGGATCTGCGTAGCCCATCTCCATGGCGATAGTTCCTGTCAAAGTGGCGACTGAATCCAAAACGCCGCCTGGTACTTTTGGCATGTTCCCTGTAATCAGGATAACCGCCATAGTTTCACCGATGGCTCTGCCCATGCCCAAAATGATAGACGCAATGATGCCGGATTTTGCCGCTGGTATAATGACCCTGACGATGGTTTCCATCTTATTGGCGCCCAGCGCCAGGGAAGCTTCTCTGAACTCTCGTGGGACAGCCTTTATTGAGTTTTCTGAAATACTCACGATGGTTGGCAGTATCATGATGGCCAAAATGACAGCCCCTGCGAAAATACTAAAGCCGGTTGTTGTCGCCTTTGGATCTATCACTTGGGCAATAGGCAGAATATAAGTTCTAACGGCAGGGACGAGTACGATAAGACCGAAAAATCCGTATACCACGGATGGTATACCGGCCAGCAGTTCTATGGCAGACTTGAAAATCCTGGCTATTTTGCCGGGCAAAACCTCAGAAAGAATGATAGCGCTGGCAATCCCCATTGGTATACCGATGATTAATGCCCCCAGCGTAACAGAAAGAGTTCCTGCAATGAGGGGTAAAATCCCGTAGTGCCCGTTGGTGGGTGACCAGGTACTGCCAAAAATAAAATCTATAACGCCATAATCAAGCAAAAGCGGAAGCCCTGACTGGAATATGAATACCGTAATCAGGACAACCGAAATTGTTGAAACTATTGCGCATAGGATAATCAGCTTTTCAATGATTTTTTCAGATTTCTTCATTGATTCTTGCCTTTCTATGCTCAAAGCAAGTGGGTCAGATGTTCTGACCCACTTACGTCAGTATTATTGTACAGGTATGAAGTCCTGTCCGACTATGGCCTGGCCTTCAGCACTGAGTACGAAGTCGAGGTAGGCCTGTGCTGCTGGTGTTAAGTCTCCGTTTGAGATATAAAGGAAAGGTCTAGAAATTTTATAGGTTCCGGAAAGTACGTTGGCTTCCGACGCATCAACGCCTTCAACCTGGATTGCTTTGACTGTTTCGTCAAGTGCGCCGATGGAAACGTAACCGATTGTGTTTGGCGTGCTGGCTACTGTCTGCTTCACTGCACCTGTGGATGGCTGTACAAGGGCATTTTTAGTCGTATTATCCACGGCGGTTCCTGCGGCATCCTTCTCAGATACCTTGGTGATTTCCACGAAGGCTCCTCTGGTTCCGGATCCTTCTTCTCTGGAAACGACTACGATGGCTGCATCAGCTCCGCCCACTTCTTTCCAGTTTGTGATCTTGCCTGTGAATATCTGTTTGATCTGATCGAGGGTCAGGTTGGTTACAGTATTGGCCGGGTCGAGGATTACGGCTACGCCGTCTTTAGCGATGACATATTCCGCGGTGATGGTAGCCTTTTCTTCAGCCTTAAGTTCTCTCGAAGAAGCGCCAAAGTCAGCAATTTTTTCCTGAGCTGCTTTGATTCCGACTCCGGAACCGCCACCCTGTACTTCTACTGAAACACCTTTGTTGGCTTCCATAAATGCTGCTGCCAGTTCTTCAGATAATGGCTGTACGGATGTTGAGCCTGCGATGACGACTTTGCCTGTAAGTCCGTTGGCTGCGGGTTCTGTTTTAGCGCCGCAGGCGGTAAGTGTTCCTAGGGCTAGGACTAATGTCAGTCCTATGATGAGTATTTTTTTCATTTTTATAATTCCTTTCTTTTCTGGACCTGTCCCAAACTATTGCGGGAAGTCCGATGTTATAAATTCATCTATATCTTACAACACCTATACTATCAGACCTTTGTTAAGTCAAAACAAAGTCTATGTTAAATCTATGTTAAATCATAAAGCGTATTAAATAATTATTGTAAATTCAGTACCGACACCAACGGTGCTTTCCACATAAATTTCTCCCTTAAAAAGCTGGACGATGTGCTTGACGATGGCAAGGCCAAGCCCTGTTCCTCCGGCTTTCTGGGATCTTGATTTATCCACCCTGTAAAACCGTTCGTACAATCTGGGCAGATGCTCAGCCGGTATGCCAAACCCATGATCCTTAACCACGATATGTATCCTGTTAAACTTTCTGTGAGCGGATACCTCGACCTGCGAACCTGGATTCGAGTATTTCACAGCGTTTTCTATCAAATTTACCATCATTTGTCTAAACCGGTCCGGGTTGCCATAAATTAAAATCTCATCCTCATCATACTCCTGAAGTACGATGGCCTGCTTTTCTTCAATAACCGGAGCGATAGAGCTGATGGTCTGGGAAATAGCCTCTTTAATGTTGATTTTTTCTTCCAGCTTTGGCTCTCTCCCACCTTCAATATCGGAGATAATCAGAATATCTTCAATCAGTCTTTTTAACCTGGCGCTTTCTATGGAGATGATATCAAGGAATCTGCTGCGCAGAACTGGATCATCTGCTGCGCCCGCCTGAAGGGTTTCAACAAATCCTGCGATGGAAGTCAGCGGCGTTTTAAGTTCGTGAGAAACGTTGGCGACAAAATCCGTCCTAATCGTCTCCATCTTCTTGAATTCCGTGATGTCTTCAATGAGCGCCATTATGCCCAGCTGTTTATCGCTGATTTCATCTTTGATATAGACAGTTTTAATTTTGTATATGCGTCCGCCGGGAAACTCAATTTCCTGCTCACCGATAAATTTTTCCGCGATGACTTTTTTAAATGTCTCATGAAGCTGACTGCTTCTAATCGTTCTAAGCAGGTATTCCCCAACGCTTTCATCGGCTAGGCCGAACATTTTTTTAGCCGCGTTATTGATGAGTATCACTTTAAATTCATTATCAATAGCAATAATCGCTTCCTTCATGCTGTACAGAACCGATAATTTCTTGCTGTTGCTGTCAGACAATTCTTTAATGGTATGCCCAAGCTTTTCGGCCATTTCGTTAATTTTTAAAGATATACGCTCCAGCTCGTCTCCCGATTTGACGTAGATTCTGTCATCATAATGCCCTTCTGCTATTCTCGAAGTACCGGCTAGAATCGTCCGAACCGGCCTTGTAATATGGCCTGCATATATAAGGCTAAGCAGTATTGCTATCAGAAATGCAATCAGAGCCGACATTAAGGATGTTTTAACGATATAGTTCCTGATGATCTCGATCTGGTTGATTTCCATAGCCAGTCTGGTAATGATGGCTATATTGCCCATATATTTTAATGGCATAGCCACATAGATATATTTAATATTGAAGGTACCGCTGGTCCTCACACTGAATCCTGGATTGCCGGTCAGTGCCTGTTTTACTTCTTCACGGTATCTATGGCTTTCCATATTGACATAGGCCGCACCAGCGCTGGAATCGCCCAAAACCTTGCCATCCTTGTCGATGAAGGTTACCCGCTCATTGATTTCCTTGCTGAAGTTCACTGCATATCGGCTATAGTCCGGCAGT
Organism: Peptostreptococcales bacterium; assembly: GCA_038248565.1. Lineage (GTDB taxonomy): Bacteria > Bacillota > Clostridia > Peptostreptococcales > Anaerovoracaceae > JBBRXH01. Next base: position 17,008 of record JBBRXH010000011.1, read on the forward strand.
ATGCCTCTGGCGTAATCCTCTTCAATGGCTTTATTGATAAGATTCCCATAATTTTCAAGTACAGAACGGTTGATTGTTTCGAAATTTTTTGTCGTTGTCTGAATAGAGATTATACTGGTGATCCCCACGCTGACTAATATTAAAATAATTGAAAATATCAGTATTTTTCTTTTCATGATAACCTCATTCACTGAGCAATTTCATGCCCCATTACGCTTATAGCCCTATATTATTTTTAAAGAATTTTGTAGCCGACCCCTCTGATGGTCTGAATAAAGTCGCCATCTTCTCCCAGCTTTATTCTAAGATATCTTACATGCACATCGACAGTTCTGGTTTCCCCGATATAATCATAGCCCCAAACCTTATCTAAGAGATACTCCCGGCTCATAACCTTGCCCTTATTTTGTGCAAGAGTCCTGAGGAGTTCAAACTCTTTGAAAGTCAGTTCCACGAGGCGGTCTTTGATGTGGACTTCGTGCTTTTCAGTATCTATGACTAAATCCCCCGCTATGATTGGTTTTGTGACGGGGCTACGCGTATTTTTATCATCGTCTTCAGAATTTTCCAATTTGAGCTCTGGTGCTCTGCGCAGCACAGCTTTGATTCTAGCCATCAATTCCCGAACGCTGAAAGGTTTGGTCACATAATCGTCCGCGCCAAATTCCAGGCCCAATACCTTATCTATTTCCTCACCTTTGGCTGTCAGCATGATAATCGGCATTTTGAGGTGATGGATCTCCCTGAGCTCTCTGCAGACATCAAGACCATTTTTACCCGGCAGCATCACGTCCAGCAGAATCATATCCGGCTTTTCTTTAATGGCAAGAGTCAGACCTACTTCTCCATCTGCGGCCGATAGTGTCTGGAATCCATTCTCTTTAAGATTATAGACAATCAGTTCATTGATATTGGCTTCATCCTCTACGACTAAAATCTTTTGCATAAATTTTCCCTTCGCCTTCCAATCTTAGTTGAACTCTGGTTATAGTATGTTTCAATTATACAACACAAAATAACTAAAGCAATAAAAATGAGGTTAGGTGCGTATTGAGTAAAAGGATAGCCCAGGTTTAATCCCGGGCTATCCTTATTGATTGTAAATTTTAAATCATATCTTTGAGTTTTGGGCTGATGATCAGCGGGGCTTCTGTAGCTTCCCGTACCTGTTCGACCGTATACTCCGGGTTGATTTCCGTCAGGACCAGGCCCATTTCCGTAACTTCCAAAACCGCCATTTCAGTCACGATCATATTGACAACTTTTAGTGCCGTGAACGGTAAGGTGCATTTTTTTAGAATTTTATGTTGCCCCTTGTTGGTGTGCTGCATGGCGATGATGACTTTTTTAGCGCCTACCACAAGATCCATAGCGCCGCCCATACCCGGGAGCATGACGCCTGGGATGATCCAGTTAGCCAGGTTTCCTTCCTGATCTACCTGCAGTGAACCAAGCACGGTTGCATCCACATGGCCGCCTCTGATAATACCAAAGGAGGTCGCGCTGTCAAAGAACATGGCTCCCGGTTTGACCGTTACATATTGTGCACCGGCATTGACCAGATCCACATCTTCCTTGCCCTTTTCCGCTGCTGTGCCAAGACCTAAGAATCCGTTTTCCGATTGAAAGGTCACATCATAATCGTGGGGAATATAGTTGGCGACCATAGTCGGAAGGCCGATGCCCAGATTGACCACGTCTCCGTCCCTTAGTTCCTTTGCCACTCTTCTGGCTATAATTTCTTTTATATCTGCCATGGCAGTTCACCTCCCACAATCACGTCTACAAAGATTCCTGGCGTCACCACATTTTCAGGATCTATTTCACCGATCTCCACGATTTTTTCTGTAGCGACAATAACCATTTCCGCTGCAGTTGCCATGAGCGGATTGAAATTTCTGGTGGATTTGCTGTAGCAGGTATTGCCTTTTTTATCCGTGATTTTCCCTCTGATGAGGGCGAAATCGGCTCTTAAAGGCAATTCAAGCAGGTAATCCTTTCCATCGATGTGGAGGACTTGCTTGCCCTCGGCGACGATGGTGCCGACGCCTGTCGGCGTCAAAAATCCCCCGAGCCCTGCTCCAGCCGCTCTGATCCGTTCCGCTAATGTGCCCTGGGGAACTAAAATAACTTC
>JBBRXH010000012.1:0-18226 GCA_038248565.1 Peptostreptococcales bacterium
CTTTATAGACGCCGATGGTGTCGCCGATGCCCAGTTCAAGGTCCTCCATAATGCTGATGTTATGAACGCTGGCTCTGCTTACTGTGGTCCCTTCCAGTTCGACAGGCTCAAAAATGGCTATGGGATTGATGAGGCCGGTCCGTGATACGCTCCATTCGATTTTAAGGAGCGTCGTCTCTCTGATTTCATCCCGCCACTTAAAGGCGATGGCATCCCTCGGGAATTTGGCCGTCGTGCCCAGTGAATCTCCATAAGCAAGATCTTCGAAAGTCAGAACAAGACCATCCGAAGGCAGGTCATTTTGAGCGATATGGTCTGCAAACCAGCCTACTGTTTCATCGATGGTTTTTGAATCGACCTTTATATACTCAACTGCGTCAAAACCCTGAGCGGAAAGCCAGTCTAACTGATTGGCCTTTGAATTATAGAAAGATATGTTTTCTGCCTTGACCAGTGAAAATGCATAGAAGCGGACATTTCGTTCCGCCGTAATCCTGTTATTAAGCTGCCTGACTGATCCGCTGCAAAGATTTCGGGGGTTCTTATATTTAGCCGCTACGTCCTCTATGCCGCTGTTGATCATCTCAAAATCCGAATAACGGATGATGGCTTCACCTCTTAAAATCAAATCGCCTTTGAATTCAATGGTGATTGGTATATTGGCAAATACCTTGGCGTTGCTTGTGACCACTTCTCCAATCTGCCCATTTCCTCTGGTGACAGCCTTGACAAGTCTTCCATCAGAATAAGTCAGCACGAGTGTGATACCATCCAGTTTCCAGGAAAGCAGGCCGGTTTGGCTGCCCAGCCACTCTCTCAGTTCAGTGGGATTCTTGGTTTTATCGAGGGACAGCATAGGCTTTTCGTGTGCTTCCTTGGGCAGATCCTTAGCCAGTTCATAGCCGATCTTTCTGGTCGGGCTGTTTGAGAGGACGACGCCGGTTTCTGATTCTAGGGCAAGCAACTCATCATAAAGCCTGTCATACTCTATATTTGGCATGATTTCACTATTTTCCCTATAATAGGAAATAGCAGCCTTTTGAAGGATATTAACCTTTTCTTTCATCTGCTGAAGCTTCGTGTTCATGGTGATGCGTCTCCTATTCTATTTTCGTCAGCGGAGCAATATCCAGGGCGAGCTGCTTCATGCCACAGGAATCGAAAGCGATGGTGGCTGTTTTGCTGCCGTTTTTGTCCTGAACTGAAATCACCAGGCCATCACCGAATTTCCCATGTCTGACCCGTACACCGTCTTTGATGTCTCCGCTGTCACGGGCAGCTTTTCCGGCAGCCTGAGCTTCCTTAATATATCTGAGCTGTTCAAAAGGTTTGAATACGGATGAGCCACCCTTCGCTTCGGCTGAGCCAAAACCTGCTGTAGCTCGGGTTCTCTTGATGCCTTCGGAATCGACTAAGTCTTTATCGATTTCCTTTATAAACTGGGATTCCCGTGTATAGTCGGTTCGTCCATAGAGTGTTCTTTGCTCTGCGCTGGTCAGAATCAGTTTTTCTTTGGCTCTCGTCATGCCCACATAGCAAAGTCTGCGTTCTTCTTCGATGCCATCCGGCTTATCAAAGCTGCGCCATCCAGGAAATAGGCCATCTTCCATGCCCGGCATGAACACTACGGGAAATTCCAGGCCCTTGGCGCTGTGGAGCGTCATAAGGGTAACCGCATTTTCGTCTGAATCGTGATTATCGATATCTGACATCAGGGCTACCCGCTCCAGAAATTCTGTCAGCGACAGCATGGGATTTTCCTTTTCAAAATCGTAAATGACGGATTTAAATTCCAGTAAATTCTCGATTCTGCCTTCCGCCTCTATGGTGTTTTGCTCTTCAAGCCCTTTTAAATAACCCGTTCTGACCAGAAGGCCGTCATAGATATCGGAAACCTTCATATTGTCTTTTTCTGCGCTGAACTCTTTTAGGACCGCAACCATCTCACGAATGCCGGCTGTCGCTTTAGCGGGAAGGCTTTCCACGATTTCATCGTCAGTCAGCACATCAAGGATACTGACATTCCTCACTGTTGCCAGCGTGGTCAGCTTTTCCAGGGTTTTCTCCCCAATACCTCTCTTCGGCTCATTGATGACCCGAGTAAGGCTGATATTATCCCAGGTATTTTGTACAAGCCTCATATAGGAGACGATGTCCTTGACCTCTTTTCGGTCATAATATCGGGTACCGCCAAGGACGCGATAAGGGACATCTCTTCCGATCAGTGCATCCTCGAAAGTCCTGGACTGGGCATTTGTTCTGTATAGGACTGCAAAGTCAGAGTATCTGGTGCTTTTGGTTTTTAGCCGGTCAATCTCTCCAGCGATATATCTGGCTTCATCTTTCTCATCCGATGCTCTATAATATTTTATTTTCTCGCCCTTTTCCTTGTATGTCCAAAGCTTCTTTTGCTTTCTGCCTTTATTATTGGCGATGACAGAATGAGCGGCATCCAGAATATTGCCGTGGGATCTATAATTTTGCTCCAGTTTGACCACCTTAGTCTGTTTAAAGTCCTTTTCGAAATCCAAAATATTTTTAATATCCGCGCCCCGCCATTGATAGATACATTGGTCATCATCTCCTACAACGCAGAGATTCTGGTTTTTCTCGGCCAGCAGCTTGACAAATCGGTACTGCAGATAATTGGTATCCTGATACTCATCCACCATGATATAGGCGAACTTTTCCTGGTAAACGGCCAGAACATCAGGGTATCTTTCGAAAATCTGAACAGTCCTAAGTATTAAATCGTCAAAATCCATTGCGTTGTTCTTCTTAAGAATCTGCTCATAGGCCGCATATAAGCTGCCGGCTATTTTATCTCTGAAATCGTAGCCATATTTTTCTCCATAGCGCTCCGGACTTATAGCCTTTTCCTTGGCGTCGCTGATTCTGCTTAGGACATACTGAACGGAAAAGTTTTTCTCGTCCACATTCTGCTCCTTGATACAGGCTCTCACCACCGCCTTTTGATCTGTGGGGTCGTAAACTGTGAAATCATTGGTATAACCAAGAAGGCTGGCGTTGCTGCGCAGGATACGCAGACAGGCTGCATGAAAAGTCAATATCCACATAGTGATGTTGCTGCCTATTAGCTGTTGTACCCGTTCTCTCATTTCACCGGCAGCTTTATTGGTAAAGGTCACTGCCAAAATTTTCTGCGGCGAAACCTTCTGTTCTCTGATAAGAAAAGCGATTCTGTGGGTCATTGTGCTGGTCTTGCCGCTGCCGGCTCCGGCCAGTATCAGAAGAGGCCCCTCCGTGTGTACAGCCGCGTCTCTTTGTTCCTTGTTGAGTTTATCCAGATAGTCCATTCTGCTCTCCATTCATTTCTGCTTGTAAAAATACTGCTAAATCGGCTCCCGCCGTAAGAACAGCGGGAGCCTTGGAAATTCGGATCGAATAAGATGAATTTTTTATGATGATTTTTTTTTAGAGCGTTGGCATACCCTGCTTGTTCATCAGCGTATTATAATCCACGATTTTAGCTCCTGCAGGCAGGGTGAGGTCTACCTTGTCCGTGGTCTCCTTCATTGAAGAAGTCATTGTCATGGACATTTCCATAAGCCCTGTCATGGCCATGCTCATGGTGATATCCACATCCAATTGAGTACCCTTTATAGCAAAGCTTCCTGATGTGCCTTGGGCATCGAACTTGCCATTCATTGAATAGGAGGTCATCTTATTTGCCTGTTCATTGATGACCAGCTCACCTGAAAAATTCGCCTGATCAATTAATGAAGTCAACTCGGCCAAATCGCTGACGCTCATCGTGCCGCCTTCTGTTAAAGCCGTCTTGGCTATGGCAGCAGCAACAGTGGCTGCACTCATATCCAAGGTATAGGTGGTGGTTGCTCCGGAAGTGGTCTTTTTAAATGCCTGATCTCCCATAAGGTTCCTGAAAAACGCATAGCCTGCCTTGATCTGGGCGTAAGTATTGGCATCCGCTGTTTGCATGGCCTGCCCATACTGGGTCATCATCTTACTGATGCTGGTTTTTTCGGTGCCCAGGGTCATCATGTTTTTCATATCAATGCCCATATCCTGATAGGTTTTAAAGAGGTCCATCTTCACCCAGGTATTCTGGTCTATGGTGGGATCAAGGGTACTGAACAGGTTGGTATTCATATACATCACGCCGGAAGTCCCATTCATTTTCATTTTAATTGTCATATTTTTAAAGGTATCCAGGCCAGCCCTTGCTGAAGCCTGCTGATCAGCGGGCATCTGGGCAATAGCCTTTTCGGCGTCTACCATCAGCTTCATCACCATGTCAGCGTCCGTCTTAAGCTGAATACCACTGATCTCGCCGGTCATGCCGATCTCCATGGGCAATGCCGTCTCACTCCCGGGGGTTGCCGGCACTTTAACATCAACATCAAAGCTGCCGATGGTGCGATAGGTTTTTCCCATATCCAGATCCGTTGATAACAATTTGTTCAAAATAGAAAAATCCGTATCCGCATTTGCAAACAGCTTTTCATAGTCCGATATAACGACTATTTTTGCTGCACTATCCCAGCCAACGCCGTAACCTAGAGTCTCTGCCATAAATCTTGCGGAGACATAAGTACGATTGGTTTTTCTATCCAGATAAGGCACTACATCCATCTTTTTAACTGAAGCGATGCCGTTTTGTTTAATCGCAATATCGCTTTCGCCTATTACAAAGGAGAATTCCAAATCCCCCTTCTTTGCAAGAACTGTTTTAGTCCCATTATCAAAGGTAACAACTGTGCCCATTTCTTCTAAAATCTGTCTGAACGGCACCATAGTTCTGCTGTCTATGATCTTTGGAGATGCATCCGTAAATGCGATATATTTTCCATCATACATGACCTTGATCGGTGTCGCAGCTGAGGCTGTAATCGCTGTAACTGTAACTGCTCCGAAGGCTGTCATCGTTCCGCCGAAAACCAGGGCAAGAACAAGGACCATTACCACTGCCAGTCTTCCTCTTCTTTTCATTTTTCTTCACTCCTTATCAATTTTTATCATTAGAACTATAATTATATCTTCTTTATCTATAATGGGATTTTATAACAAATCGTCCGATAATTCAAATCATTTTGCCAATTAACTATACGTCAAGTGTCTTTACGGGCTGAATTCTCTGCTGCTTATTCCAAAAATATGCTGCCGCCGATAAACTCCCGCAGTACTGAATTATTGACGATGATGGAATCATCCTCGATGGAATCAAAATGCCTGATAAACCTGAGCATCCTCACCGCTTCGCTGAATTCCGGCTCCTCCTGGGTGATGGCGGACAGCAGGGGATAAGCGTATTTTTTAAGAACTGCCAGCTCATAGATATGGGCGGTATTCATCAGCACATCCGCTTCCTGACTGAAAGGAAAAATATTCTTATCCTCACCTTTTCTGACTGAAGGCCAGGAAGAAATGGTTCTTTGGGCGGAATAATTCCTGAACTTATGATCCCGTACGATTCTTCTCAGCATTCTGGCATCCGTCGTTGGAATCCTGTTATGCGCGTCTATATTAATTTGGGTGAAGGGCCCGACATAAATTTTAAACTTCTCGTCATCCGCTATGGACTCGGTCAGTCTTTGATTAAGGCCATGTATGCCTTCTATAACGATAGGCTGGTCCTTTTCAGCTGTAATGATCCTTTTGCCAAACAGTTTTAAACCAAGTTTAAAGTCGAAAACCGGCAGGTCAACCTCTTCTCCATTAAGCAGGGCGTTCATATGCTTGTTGAATAGTTCAAGATCAATACCTTCAATATCCTCAAAATTCATATTGCCATCCTCATCGAGGGGCGTCTTGATCCTGTCTACAAAGTAATCATCTGTGCCAAGATAGATGGGATGAAGGCCGTTGACCCTTAGCTGGATACTGAGCCTATTGGCAAAGGTGGTTTTGCCCGAAGAACTGGCACCGGAAATCAGGATGATCCTCTTTTGCTTTTTGGAAATCATATCTGCAATCTGAGCAATTCTCTTCTCATGAAGGGCTTCTGATATCTGTATGATTTGCTTATACTCGCCGCTGGCGATCTTTTCGTTCAGATCCGAAACCAGCGATATACCCATGAGCTTTCCCCATTCCGCAGCCTCTTTAAAGGCGCCATAGAGCTTTTTATCGTCCCGGTACGCCGGCATTCTATCCGGCGTTTTAGGATCCGGAAACCTAAGAATTAAGCCATCCCCATATTTTATGAGTTCAAAAAGCCTGACATAGCCTGTGGAAGGCACCAGGGGGCCATTATAGGAAGCTTTGGTGCTGCCGCATACATAGACCGGCAAGGCAGGGCCGGTATGTGGGTGATCCGGATCTCCCGAAGAAACCTCCAGAATAAATGGCAGATCCTGCTCAACGATCTTTCTCATACGCTTATCAATGGCGGCGACCTGCTTTAATGTAATCTTCTGCCCTTCGTTGATTTCAGCATAGAGTCCCTGATTCAGTGAGTTCTCCACATGAACCCTTGGGCAGTTCATGAGCTCCTCCACAGCTTTGATAAATATGATCGTAGCACTTCTCTGGTAAACATAATTGGTGGCGTTGTCCCGCATATCCAGAAGCTGAACTTCAGAAAACCCATGAATTTTTCGGTTGAGGTCTTCCATCTTGTTGTTGACCTTGGCTGCCAAAATTGTGTAAGGAAGCTCCTTTTGGTAATCATTGACAATACTTGCAAGACTGGTGTCTTTATCTACTTCTATCTTTACAGTCTCTTTACCGGTATGAAGATTAATCGTGATTTTTCCATTCTCATGCTGCGTCATCGTTATCCCCCTCGTCAATATAAATTGACTGATTTATCGCTTTAATTGAGCTGGTCTTTTACCATTATAGCACAATTTTTTTATTGACAAAATATAGTCAGCGGGATATATTCTTTCTCAAGTGACGCTTTGAATTTTATGCATAATTATGAGGATTTATTCACGAAAGGGTGATAGTAATGATATGGAATGAACCGCAGGAATGTATGAGTAGAGATAGCATGCACAGGCTGCAAAGCAGCCGTCTTAAGGATATGGTCAGCAGAGTCTATCATAACGTGTCCTTTTACCGTAAAAAAATGCAGGAGCTGGGGCTTGAGCCCGGAGATATCAGGAGCATCGATGATTTGTCAAAACTGCCTTTTACCACAAAACAGGATTTGCGTGATAACTATCCCTTTGGACTCTTCGCTGTACCTAAAAGCGAAATCGTCAGGGTACACGCTTCCTCCGGAACCACCGGAAAACCTACCGTCGTCGGCTATACGCGAAAAGATGTGGATATGTTTTCGGAAGTTGTGGCCAGATCCCTCTATTCAGCCGGTGCAAACCGTCATGATATCATTCAGATCGCCTATGGCTACGGCCTCTTCACCGGTGGTCTTGGCCTGCATTACGGTGCAGAAAAAATCGGTGCCACAGTTGTCCCCATCAGCGGCGGCAATACCGCCAAGCAGCTTCAGCTTATCCAGGATTTTGGCAGCACTGTCTTGGCCTGTACCCCTTCCTATGCCCTCTATCTTGCAGAATCCATGAAGGAAGCCGGCATCGATCCCAAGGAACTGCCTCTGCGTCTTGGCGTCTTTGGTGCTGAACCATGGACCGAAGAAATGCGCAAAGCCATCGAAGAATCCCTGGCAATCAAAGCTATAGATATTTTTGGTCTCAGCGAAATTATAGGTCCCGGCGTCTCCTGCGAATGCGAGTATCAAAACGGCCTTCATATCGCCGAAGACCATTTTGTCCCTGAAATAATAGATCCCAGCAGTCTGGCCCCAATTACCAAAGGCGATACCGGCGAACTGGTATTTACGACGGTGACCAAAGAGGCCTTGCCACTGTTGCGCTACAGAACGAGAGACCTGACAAGCCTGAATTATGAACCCTGTCCATGTGGCAGAACCACCGTGCGTATGCATAAATGCACAGGCCGATCTGACGATATGCTGATTATCAGAGGCGTCAACGTCTTCCCTTCCCAGGTCGAAAGCGTGCTTCTTGAACTTCGGGAAACCATGCCCCATTATCTGCTCATCGTGGATAGGGTCGGCGCTCTTGATACTTTGGAGGTTCAGGTGGAAGTGGATGATCAGTATTTCTCCGACGAAATGGTGAAGCTGGAAGCGCTCAGCCGTAAAATCAAACATGCCGTAGAGAGTGTCCTGGGCGTCAGCGTCAATATTAAACTGGTTGAGCATAAGACTATTCAAAGGAGCGAGGGCAAAGCCCAGCGCATTATCGACAGGCGAAAACTGTAAGGAGGAAGGGAAAGATGATTATTAAACAATTATCCGTTTTTTTAGAAAACGAATCCGGCAGGTTAACAGAACTGACAAAAATACTCCATGAAAATAACATCAATATTTCCGCTTTGAGTATTGCAGAGACTGAACAGTATGGCCTTATGCGCATGATCGTAGATAATCCGGATAAGGCTATCACCGCTTTAAAACAGGAAGGCTTCTCTGTTCACACGACGGAGGTCATCTGCATCGTAACGCCGGATATACCGGGTTCGCTGAACGCAGCACTCACTTATCTTTCTGAAGCAGGAATCAACGTTTCCTATATGTACGGTTATTCCAGCGGCGGCAAGGCACCCATCATCATGAAGGTCAGCGATCCCGCTAAAGCTGTTGAAATCCTTACAGAACAAAAAGTGTCGCTGACGCCTGCCAGCGAATTCTACAGATAATCCATAAAGACGCTTCGCCCATACCCGGTGCGAAGCGTCTTTTAACATGAAAGCTCTCTGCCTGGTCAGTCAGACCATTAGAGCTCCAGGTTGGCAAAATAATCCATCAGGACTTTGACTTCCTCTTCAGTCAGGGTTATGCCTCTTCCCATCTTCTCATGCTCCGGATCCCACTCCCGGATGTCATACTTCGGCGCTCTGTCATTCCATTTCACCCTATTGAGTTCTTTCTTCCAGCCCTTAGTCGAATCTGAAATAATGCCGATGCGCTCAACGATCTCGAAAGTTATTTCCCCATCTTTTTCCAGCGCTTTTTTTGGTTCAGCTGCTTCACTGTCTTTTTTTACCGCCACTTTTTTATCCCCCTTCTTACTCTTCAAAATACCCCTTTTGACTAAGTTATTTTGTGTCTTAATTATAAATACTATTTACATAATTTGTAAATAGCGCCTTTTCGACCTTTTTAGTCCAATAATTTTGCCATTTTTTGAGTTGCCTTTTTTTACCCTTGCCCCTTTTATTTTCCGCTCTTGCCGAGATGGGGTTTTTAGTGTAAAATGTCCTAGTTGCCTCATACCTATGGCCTGCGGCATCCTATAATAATCATCTCATTTTATAAAACAGGAGAACCCGATGAGCGTTTTAATCGTAGAAAATGTGACCCATGGCTTTGGAGCCAGAAGAATACTGGAGGATGCTTCCTTCCGCCTGCTCAAAGGTGAGCACGTTGGCCTGATCGGCGCCAATGGCGAAGGCAAGACGACCTTTTTAAATATTATAACAGGCAGACTGGCCCCGGACGCCGGCCATATCGAATGGGCCAAACGGGTAACTGTAGGGTATCTTGATCAGCATTCCGTCCTAAAAAAGGGCATGACCATCCGGGAAGCTTTAAGAGAGGCTTTTCAGGATATGCTTAATTTGGAGACTGAAATGATGGGGCTGTATGAGCAGATGGCTACAGCCGGGCCGGATGATATGGACAGCCTCATGGAGGATGCGGGAGAAATTCAGCATATGCTTGAGCATAGTGGCTTCTACACCCTGGATGCAAAAATCGATGAAGTAGCAGGAGGCCTTGGTCTTGGGGCCATCGGTCTTGAAAAGGATGTTGCGGATCTTTCCGGGGGGCAAAGGACAAAAGTCCTTCTGGTCAAACTTCTGCTGGAGGACCCAACCATACTGATCCTGGATGAGCCTACAAATTTTCTGGATTTCGAGCATATCGAATGGCTCAAGAAATATCTTCAGGAATACGAAAACAGCTTCATACTGGTTTCTCATGATATGGCTTTTCTCAATGATGTGGTCAATGTCATCTATCATGTCAGCGATGGCGAATTGACACGCTACACCGGAAATTATGAAAAATTCATGAAGATGCATGAAGTCAAAAAAGGCCAGGAAGTCAAGGCTTATGAGAAGCAGATCGCCGAGCGGGAACGCCTGGAAGATTTCATCGCCAGAAATAAAGCCCGGGTAGCCACGCGGGGCATGGCCAACAGCAGACAAAAGCAACTGGACAAAATGGAGATTCTGGACAAGCCCAGAGATAAGCCAAAACCAACCTTCGGTTTTAAAGAAGCCAGGACACCCAGCAGGCATATCGTCGAGGCAAAAAATCTGGTTATCGGCTATGACGAAGCCCTGACAAGACCTGTCAGCTTCATATTCGAAAGAGGCACCAAGGTGGCCATCACAGGCACCAACGGCCTCGGTAAAACGACTTTGCTGAAAACCATTCTCGGCAAGCTGCCGCCTATATCAGGCAAAGCAGAGCTTGGTGATTTTTTGTTCCCCGGCTATTACGAACAGGAAGCAGGCAGGGATAGCAGAAATACAGCCCTGGAAGAAGTCTGGAGCGAATTTTCATCTATGACCAACGGAGAGGTCCGTTCAGCCCTGGCAAAATGCGGACTGACCAACGAACATATCACCAGCCAGATGATGGTGCTCAGCGGCGGCGAAAATGCCAAAGTCAGGCTCTGCAAACTCATGCTTCGGGAAGCCAACTGGCTGATCCTCGACGAGCCAACAAACCACCTGGATGTTGAGGCCAAAGAAGAATTAAAAAGAGCCCTTATGCAGTTCAGGGGCTCCATTCTGCTGGTCTGTCACGAACCTGAATTTTATGAGGGCTGGATCACAGACGTCTGGAATGTGGAAGACTGGACTTTAAAAATCGTTTAATCAATCAGCAAGGATATTAATACTAAATATTAACTTTCCCCCCGATTCTTTCACTCGAAATCACAAGCTCAGCTTTATTTTAACATGCTCTAAATTTCCGTTTCTGCCCTGACCGATCTTGATGTCCGGGTCGATCTCCCGGCCGTGATAGTCAGAGCCGACGGTCACGATTAAGCCATGCTTTTTTGCCAGCTTAAGGTATTCACTAGTCATCAAAGGGTCATGCTGGCTGTAATAGCATTCGACGCCTTTTAAGCCGTAGCCCGCCAGTTGGATGACTTTTCGCTCAAGGCTTTCCTTTGAAAGCTTAAGGGTGTAGGGGTGGGCTAAAACCGGAATGCCCCCTGCCGCCAGAATGATTTTTATGCCTTCCTCCGGGCTATATTTAACTCTTCTAATCTGCCTAAGAGGCTCTGCCCTGAAAAAACCTTCGCCGTCAAATGCTTCTCTGACCTCCCTGATATAGCCTCTGCTTTTTAAAACCAGGGCCATTTGAGGTTTGCCAATATAGTCCGATTTGGCAAAGGCTCTGACTTCGGCTTCTGTTATGGTGATTCCGATCTCCTCGAATGCCTTGATCAGCCGCCGATTTCTATCGGCTCTGTTTCTTCTCATGGTTTCTACAGATCTTTGAAAATCTTCGTTCTCTAAATCCATCCGATAGCCAAGAATATGCATATTCCCGCCTTCATTGGTCACGCTGATTTCGATTCCGGGTATAATAGAAATGCCTAACTTCTCTCCGGCTGCTAAAGCTTCCGAAATACCATCAACTCCGTCATGATCTGTGATCGCCATGGTTGAAAGTCCTATGGCCTTAGCCTGGCTGACCACTGATTCCGGTGAATCGGTGCCATCTGAATAATAGCTATGTATATGAAGGTCCATCATGATCGATATTTCCTTTCCCTATGATCGGCCGGGCTTCCTCTTTCGGCCTTTGTCTCTTTATAAATCAGCACAATTTGAATCAGCATAAAGAAGGGTATGACATATAGAATTGCGTGAATGCTAAAATTCACGGATATATAAACGCCGATCAGCGGCGCAATCATAAACGCTCCATTGCCCACAGCGCCAAGGAAGCCGAACAGCATTCCTCTCTTTGCAGGGGAGGTGTGTTCCGATGCCGAGGATGTCAGTATGGGTTCAATTCCGCCTACCACGAAGGAAAAAAGTCCAAACATGACTATAAAAACGATCAGTGAGTTCGACAGCACCAGTAGAATAGCAAGGGGAAGGGATAAAATGCTCAGTAGCATGACAATCCGGTTTTTATCATACTTGTCGCCTAATCTGGCCAGAGTTACGGCAGCCAAAGCCCCCGCAACACCTATAATGCCATTGATGATTCCTGTATAGGCAGCGGCTCCTGAAATAGTATTCAGGCTTTGCTGCACAAAAATAGGGATAAAAGGTGTGAAGATGATTCTTGACATCCTGTTTAGAAACAGCAGAAGAAGCAGCATGATGATCAGCGGTGTCAGCAGTTTCGCGCCCTTTATATAATTGGTTCCTTTCTTTGCGCCGCCTTTTGTTTTGTCCACGACTTCCTTATCCGCACTTAAAAGAGGTATACTTTGGCCCGCAGACATCATGGTTTCTTCATCCATTGTTTCGACTTCCTGGACTCTTCTGCGTTCTTCGACGATGGGATTATTGCCGATTCTCGGCCCAAAGGTATTTTTATCCTCCTTGACCAGAAAACCGACAAGAAAAAGGCTGATGATCATCAGCGCACCGCCGGAAAGAAAGCAGAACCTGTATCCCAGCTGCTCGGCCATGATTCCGCCCATGACCGGCCCAATACTATAGCCTATGAAGTTGGAAGAAGTCATGAAGCCCAGCGCCGAGGACATTTTATTCTCCGGTGTGTTGGCTGAAACGAAGGCCATAGATGCGGTAATGGTTCCTGTAAAAATCCCCTGTAGAGCACGTAAAACCAAAAGCTGTCCGATATTTGCAACAAGGCCCATAGCCCCTATGATAAAGATAGCCGCGAACATAGCCCGCATGAGCATAAGCTTTCTGCCGTAGCGATCTGCCAGAAGACCCCAGATCGGAGCAGAAATAACCATAGTCGCTGCGGGAATAGTGGACGCCAAACCTGTATAAAAATTGAGGGATGAGGGGTCCGTAATGCCCAGTTCCTGAATATAAAAAGGCAGAAAGGGTAGCCCGAATCCGAAGCTCATAAGCGCGAGGACCTGAGTTACCCACAATGTATATAAATTAATCTTCCAGCGTTCCATGTTGACCTTACTTTCGTTGCGTCAGCTAATCAGCATTTTCTCCCTGACCTGATTCATAACCGCTTCACCCTTCAAAATCTTAAGCAAGGCAAAGGCAAACTCCAGCGCTGTGCCAGGTCCCTTCGATGTGACCATATGTCCGGATATTACCACGTTATCCTCTAAAACTTCAGCATCCATCAGGTTTTTTTCGCTGCCGGGATAGCCTGTTGCCTTATGATCTTTCAGCAGCCCTGCTTTTCCTAGAACCTCAGCCGGCGCGGCGCAAATGGCAGCCACCCATTTATTCTGTTTGGAAAATTCCTTTATAGCCTGCATTAAAACCGGTGTATCAGCAAGATTTGATGCCCCCGGCATACCTCCGGGCAGGATAATCATTTCGCAATCATCAAAATCAGCCTTCTCCACCAGCTCGCCGGCTTCCATCTGAATCCCCCGAACTCCAGTGACCAGCTTACTGCCTGAAGCAGAAACCAGTAATACCTCAACGCCTCCTCTTCGAAGAACGGTTATAACGGAAACCGCCTCCAGTTCCTCAAAGCCTTCAGCTAATGTTACAAATACCATATGACTCACTCCTCTCATTACTATTCCCGTTGGCCCTCTGTTTAGCATAGAGGGCTGCGCCAATAAGTCCGGCATCCTGTCCGAATTTCCCGTAGACGATCTCTCCGATGGGTATTTCCTTAAAAAATCTCCGGGCTTGGGCTTCTTTTCTGATTTTTTCAAGGAAAAACTCTCCTGCATTTGACATGCCGCCGCCCAGAACGATCCTATCCGGATCGATGACCGTTACAATATTTATTATCCCAATAGCAAGATATTTCGCGACCCTGTCGATGGCCTTATTAGCTAGGGTATCTCCTGCCCGAGCGGCGTCAAAGATCATGGTACCATTGATTCTATTGCTCTTATTACCGGAGTTTCCCCTTGGCAGAACGCTTTTCATATTCCCGGAAAGAAGTCTTTTCGTATATTTGATCAAAGCCGTTGCCGAAGAAAAGGTTTCGAGACACCCATTTCTGCCGCAGCTGCAGTTATAAAAGTTTTCTCCGACGATCATATGCCCAATTTCGGAAGCCACATTATGGACTCCGTGTTGGATTTTATGCTCGAATATGACCGTCCCACCGATACCTGTACCTAAAGTCAGCATAACGCCTGTTTTAATGCCGAAAAGTGCGCCGGCTTCCATCTCTGCGATGCCTGCCAAGGTCGCATCATTTTCTAAAAAGACCGGCAAGCCCAGTGCTTCGGTCAAAATCTTCTCAATTAAGATATTTTTCCAGCCCAAATTGACACAATTGACAATTAAACCATGCGCCACGTCAACAGATCCGGGAACACCGATGCCGACAGCATGGATGCTGCCTCTCGCCTGGCCTTTTATCATAGCCTTTGCCAGATCAACGATCTCTTCAATAATGACTTCCGGAGTCCTGCTGCGGCGCGTTGGTATGCGCTGACTTGAAATAAGCAAGCCATTACCGTCTACGATGCCCACGGCAACCTTCGTTCCCCCTAAATCTATCCCCAGATACATAGGCTCTCTCCTTTGTCTAAATGCTCTATCCTTAGTAAACGAACATTCTTCTCTCTTTGGTATACTTCCAGATGATATTCCCCAGAATAAAAAGAATCACCGCAGAGCCAATAAAAGTGAAGGTAAACCAGACACTGAAAAAGCTACCGGAAAGAAGCATCCCAAGAAGACTATCCACGTCAAAACCGCTTATAAAAATCAGTGTCTGCATAATTTGAGTTATAGTTCCACTGGCAGATGCTATGAATAGACCGATCCAAAATAAGCCATAAAGTGCGACTGAATACTTGTAAGCAGTCCTAACCAGCTCTTTTTCATACCTTTTTAATGCTATATAGATTAACAGAACACCCACCAGAAGTGAAATGATGGCGCTGAGCAAAAGCCCGTTAATCATTTTTTGTACATTGTGCATCCCTATTTGATCCTTCATGGTGAAAACCTGCTGCTCCCTGCCCTGATATTCGGCAACCAGCTGAAATTCATCTGTTTTGCCGTTAAGATACGCAGAAAAAAGCGCAGCAATGTCCGCAGGCTTCGCTGTGAGTTCAGCCGCCTCGGTCACTTGAGACCTGGTAAACTCAAAGGCATAAATATCAGGAAGCCTGGTCATGATATTCGCTGCCAGGGCAATGGTGACAAAGGGTATGATGAGTGTCAGCAAAACCACAATAATGCGGTTGATTGCCTTTGCATATATTAAGTTGTTTCCACCCAAATGTCAGCACCTCCCTTGCATTCTGTTAGCTTATATTATAATATAAAATATAAGGATTAAGGCGAATAATTGCAATAATTTTTATTTTTCGCATCCATGCAAACTTTCAAAGCGGTGATGAATTATGACAAAGGAACGCTATCTTAAAAATATGAATTTGCTGAACGCTGAAGAAAATCTGCGTCTTCGGGATTTTAAAGTTTGCGTGGTCGGTTGCGGCGGACTTGGCGGATATATTATCGAGTTTCTCGGCAGGCTGGGTATAGGGACGATCACCTGTATCGACGGAGATGTCTTTGAAGCTTCCAACCTAAACAGACAGCTTCTATCCGACGAAACACTCTTAGGCCAAAGCAAGTCTCAGGCTGCAGTCAGCCGTATGGCCAAAGTGAATTCAGACGTCAAAATTCTATCCCAACCATTTTTTTTAACAGAAGAAAATGCAGATGCCCTAATTGCGGGACACGATTTGGTTTTCGATGCTCTCGATAATATGAGTTCGCGAAGAATTTTGGAATCCCACTGTTCCTCATGCGGCATCCCTATGATCCACGGAGCCATCGGCGGCTGGTATGCACAAATCTGTACCATTATGCCCGGGGACTTCGTCTTTCATAAGATCTACCCTGAAGGTATGGACAAAGGTATCGAACTTGATCTCGGCAATCCATCCTTCACGCCGGCCCTTGCCGCTTCCATTCAGGTCAGTGAAGGTATCAAGGTGCTTTTAGGCAAGGGTGATCTATTGCAAAATAGGCTTTTAACCATCAATCTTTTGAATCACGACTATGAAGTTTTCATGTTATAAGGAGAGAAATCATGTATAAAGTAGGCATCATCACAGCCAGTGATAAAGGCTTTTCCGGTCAGCGGGAAGATTTAAGCGGACCTGCCATCGAAGAAATTCTGATAAAATATCCGGGCTTTTCTATTGAACGCTATACCATGGTGCCGGATGATCAGTACGTGCTAGCCAATGAAATGATCAATATGGCCGATCGTGAGGGTATCGATCTCGTTCTGACTACTGGCGGCACCGGCTTTTCGAAGAGAGATGTGACCCCGGAAGCGACCATTGAGGTTATCGAAAGAAGAGCCCCGGGCATCCCCGAAGCAATGCGGTATCTGAGTCTTCAGCTTACCCCACGGGCTATGCTGTCAAGAGCAGAAGCCGGCATTCGTGGCGATACACTGATTGTAAATTTGCCGGGCAGTCCAAAGGCCATCAAAGAAATCCTGGACTATATCCTGCCATCCCTTGAGCATGGTCTCGATATCCTTCAGGGGCGAACGTCTGACTGCGCAAGGCCTGATACGGATAATAAGGAGTTATAAGGATTAGAAGACCTGATCGTCTTTTTATCCTTTAACTTTTGACCCTTCAGCGATATTCAACAGGAGTATCGCTGTTATTATTATTAGGCCTCCAATAACCGCTGATGGGGACAGCACATCTCTCATGAGGAGCATGCCACCAAAATAGGCGATTACAGGCTCTATGGTGTTAATGATCGATGCGGTACTTGATCCTATAAGCCTGACGGACTTGTACCACCAGAGCGTGCCGCAGAACGTACAAAAAAGGGCGAGTATTACAATATAAAATAATTGTTCGCCGTTCTGCGGATAGAGCTTTGCACCGGCAAACAGGCAGCGTAGGATGTAAACCACCGCCGGAATCATGAGCACATAGGCTACAATAACGATGGCATCCAGCTTAAGCGCTTTTCCCCCACCGAGAATGGTGGTATAGACTGCATAAAGCACCCCCGAAGCAAGACCAAAGACTATGCCAAGAATGCTAAGTCCCGTTCCGCCGGTTGGACTCCAAACGACAAAGATCAGGCCCCCAAGGGACAGAATGACGCAGAAAAAGCGCAGCCCATTGGGCTTTTCTCTTCCGACGGCAATCTCCATGATGACAACCAGGCTAACGTAAAGAAATACCAGTATTGAGGCGATGGCCCCTGGGAGAAGCAGGTAGCTCTGATTGATGAAAAAAATGAAGGTGACGTAGATAATACCAATGAGCATAAGAAAGCCAAACTGGCTTTTTGTAATAGAGAAATTTATCTTCTTAATCAGGATGTAAGCCCAGGTAATCGCCAGGGCTATGGGATAGCGATAGGCCAGCATGGTTTCCACGCTCAGCCCTGATTTAAAGGACAATTGTGAAATTGCCGGCATCAGCCCGAAGCAAAGGCTGGTGAGCAGCACATAAATAAACCCGGATAGTCTTTGGGATTTATTCCTGTCCATAAAACTTTCCTATCTTTCCTCTCTAAAGTAAGGTACACCCAGATCCTGCGGCGGTCTATCCTCTTTCTTATTGTTTCTGGTGCTGAGGATCAGTACTACTACCGTGGCCACATAAGGCAGCATATCGATCAAATACTGGGACACCTGGATGCCCTGGCTCTGAAGCCTGAATCCAAGTATATCCAGGCCTCCGAAAAGGAATGCGCCCAGCATGGCTTTGACCGGATTCCAGGATGCGAATATCACCAGAGCAACAGCAATCCAGCCTCTGCCTGCCGTAACGCCATCCTGCCAAACAGGGATCGTAACGATTGATAGATAGGCTCCACCAAGGCCGCATAACGCCCCGCCTACGATGATATGAACATATTTATAGAGCGTTACATTGATGCCGGAAGCATCAGCCGCTGCCGCGTTTTCGCCGACAGCCCGAAGGTTCAGGCCTTTTCTTGTTTTATATAGATAGATGCTGGCGATGATAATGGACAGGTAGCCGAAATAGACGAACACGTCATGTTTAAAAAGCACCGGGCCCAAATATGGGATATCCGATAAGAAGGGGATCTCAACGGCATGAAAAAAGCTTTTTATGGC